>DASZFN010001110.1:0-2189 GCA_035939715.1 Gemmataceae bacterium
CACAACTTCAAGGGCAGCACCATGCTTCCCAATAACCAGTTACACGACACCAAGATCACCCGCGCCAAGGGCCTGGTCGGCTCGGTCATGGATTACAACCCGGTCAACCTGGCGCCCAAGGGCGTGAAGCAAGGCGATTACTTCACGACGACCATCGGCCCCTACGACTACTGGGCGATTGAATACGCCTACAAGCCGTTGTCCGGCGGCACCGAGGGCGAAGCCGGCGAGCTGCAGAAGATTGCCAACAAGGGCGCCCGGCCCGGCCACGAGTTCGGCTCCGACGAGGACATCTTCTTGACCGCCGACCCACTCACCAACCCGTTCGACCTGGGCTCCGACGTCATGAAGTTCGCTGAGGACCGCATGCTTCTGGCCGAGGAGCTCATGCAAGGGCTGTCGAGCCGTGTGGTGGATTCGGGAGAGGGCTATCAACGGGCCCGCGTCGCCTTCAGTATCTTGCTGTCGCAATACGGCAACGGCGCGTATCTCATCGCCCGGTATATCGGCGGCGAGCACGCTCATCGCGATCACCGCGGCGATCCCGGCGGCCGCGATCCGTTGGTCCCGGTGGCGGCGGCCAAGCAACGCGAAGGTCTGAAGTTCCTCCAGGAGCACATCTTCAGCGACCAGCCGTTCCAGTTCCCCCCGGAGCTGCTCCGCAAGCTGGCCGTCGAACGCTGGCATCACTGGGGCACGCAGCCCGGTTCCACCGATTTCCCACTGCACGATCGCATCCTCGGCATCCAGCAGGTGGCGCTCAACGAGCTGCTCAGCTCCGGCGTCCTGCGTCGCATCCAGAATAACGCCATGAAGGCCGAGAAGAACGAGCAGCCCCTCGTGCTGGCGGAAGTCTTCCGCAGCGTGTCCGACGGCATCTGGTGCGACCTGCCCAATGGCGCCGCCAAGGAAGAAAAGAAGACCGTGCCCAATGGCGCGGCCAAGGAGGAGAAAAGGACCGTCACGTCCTCGATCATGCGCCGCAACCTGCAGCGCGAGCATGTCAAGAAACTGTCCAGCCTGGTGCTCGGCCAGCGGACGGGCAGCAGTGGCGGCTTTGCCATCCTGTTCGGCAGCAGCAACAGCAGCGCCACGCCGCCGGATGCGCGCAGCCTGGCCCGCATGCACCTGCGCGAGATCGACAAACGTATCGTGAGCACGCTGACCGATAAACAGGCGGCTCTCGACGACACGGCGCGGGCTCACCTGGAGGAATGCCACGAGCGTATCGGCAAGGTGCTGAACGCCTCCATGCAGGTGAACGATTAGTTAGTCGCACTGATGATGGATTTCTTTGCCGCCTTTGGCAGAGTGCTGGCCCGCTTATTCGAAGCTGTCGACGAAGTCGAGGACAGACCCCAGGCCCGCAAAGTCCTCACAGGATGCATCCTGGCTCTGTTGCTGATTTGTTTGGCGCTGTCCCTTGCCGCGCTTACCGGCTGGTAGGTCCCGCGCGCCTGTTAGAAAAGCAAGTTGACCGCTTTTTGTTTTGACGGCAAGTTCATAGTCTAATCTAATATCTTTGCCCCCCTTGATGTGCAACCGGAGACGCTTGTGTCAGTCGAACCGCTCCAACTCCTTGACGAGGACCTGGAAGATCATGGTGGCAACGGACAGGCCGTCACGTTCGATCCGATTTCCCGGCCGAGCACGGCGGACCGGGGGCGGATTCTCTGGCCTTACACCACGGCGATTCTCGTATTCCATTTGCTTCTACCGTTGGCATTCGTCCCGTATTTTTTTAGCTGGACGGGCTTGCTGCTGATTCCCATCGGCAATTACCTTTTCTGCTCGCTGGGCATCGGGGCCTGCTACCATCGGCTTCTCACGCATCGCAGTTATCGCTGCCCGAAATGGTTTGAACATACGCTGGCCGTGCTCGGCGTTTGCTCGCTCCAAGATGCGCCGGCGCGCTGGGTGATGATTCACCGCCTGCATCATCAGCACTCCGACAGGCAGCCGGACCCGCATAGCCCGATGGTGACCTGGTTCTGGGGGCACATGGGCTGGGTGATGGTCGAGAACCGGCAGCTTAGCCAGTGGTCCACCTACGAGCGCTATTGCCGCGATCTGCTGCAGGACCCCTTCTACGTGCGCCTGGAGCGGCGTCACTTCTGGGTGTGGGTGTATGTCGCGCATGTCATGCTCTTTTATTTCGCCGGTCTGGCCATCGGCTGGCTGACGTCGGG
>DASZFN010001111.1:0-2462 GCA_035939715.1 Gemmataceae bacterium
CCGGCCCTTCTGCGTGATCACGTGCAACAAGACCGGACGATCGGCGGCCTTGAGAAATTTGAAGGTCTCGATCAATTGCGCAAGGTTGTGGCCGTCAATGGGTCCGTAGTACTCAAGGCCGAACTCCTCGAAGAGCATGGAGGGCCACAGCATGCCTTTCGCTGCCTCTTCCGCGCGGCGCATCACGTTAACCGCCGTTTTGCCGCCGATTTTCTGTACGATTTTTTTGGCGGAGTTGTGCAGTTGCTGGTAGTGCTCGTTGGTCACCACGCGGTGGAAGTAGCGCGCAATGGCGCCGACATTCCGATCGATGGACCACTCGTTGTCGTTGAGGACGACGATCAGGCGCTTGGTCTGCTCGGCGATGTTGTTGAGCGCTTCGAACGAGATGCCATTGGTAAACGCGGCATCACCCGCGACGGCGACCACGTGTTCGCTTCCGCCAGCCATGTCGCGCGCCACTGCCATTCCCAGCGCGGCCGAAAGGGCCGTTCCGGCATGTCCCGCGCCATAACAGTCGTGCTCGCATTCCGTGCGCAGCATGAAGCCGTTCAAGCCGCCGGGCTGGCGTATGGTGCCGAAGCGTTCGCGGCGGCCGGTCAGGATCTTGTGTGTGTACACCTGGTGGCTGACGTCGAAAAGGAACCTGTCCTGGGGCGAGTTGAAGACGTAATGCATCGCCAAGGTGAGTTCGACAACGCCAAGATTGGGACCGAGGTGCCCGCCGGTTTTAGAGAGTGACTGAATGAGGAAAACGCGGATTTCTTCTGCCAATTCAGCCAGTTGCGCGTAATTTAGGCGCTTAATATCGGCGGGGGATTGGATTGATTCCAGCAATGCTCCCATGAACATCCTTTGCCCGGGCCCCAGGACCGGAACGACAAGAAAAAAGCCCCGGAAATCGCCCGGGGGGCTTTTGGTGCGCCGGTTTTGCCAGTATGCAGTATATCAACCGCCGCGCGATATCTGCCGTATCGTCTTCGACGGCTTTTCGGCACGAAAGTCGCGGTCGGTTGCCGGTCGTGGGTCGTGGCCCAGGATGCGGAAACAGATTTAGGATGGGGTCAAAGAAACCCACGCGAGGCACTCTGCTGTGAAGACCTTCATAAAGCCGTCTCGATTTCCCCTGATTCCCGGCATCTTCGGGCTCCTGGTCTTATTGACGCCGGCCCGCCTGCCGGGCCAGATGCTGGAGCCGCGCGCGGCCTCCAATACCCCTGACCCGATGGCCGATCCGACCATGAAGCCGGGCAAGGCGTTTCTGTTCGAACTGGAATCGAAGTTTGCCAAGGACGTGGGGGAACGCGGCGGGGCCGGGTTCGCTGACTGGTTCGCCGAAGACGGTGTTGCGCTGGGAAATGGGGCTGCGCCACTGGTCGGCAAGGTGGCCATTGCGCGATCGGCCACCTGGACGCCGCAGGCCTACCAGCTCACCTGGAAGCCGACGGACGGCATGATGGGTCCCTCCGGCGACATGGGCTACACCTGGGGCCACTTTGAGGGGCGCAGCAAGGACGCCAACGGCAATCCGGTGACCACTTCAGGCCGCTACATGACCATCTGGCGCAGGCAAACTGACGGTTCGTGGAAGGTGGTTTTGGACGCCGGAAGCACCGAGCCGGCTGAAAGCGGCGATTGTTGCCGGCTGCCCACCGGAACGCGCTAGGTAATGCGCGTTTGCTATGCCTGTAATCCACAGAAATCCCATGAATTAACCCAAACTGATTACTTAGGTCGCACTTTTAGAAGCAATCAACTCCCCGTTTGTGTAAGAGCCAAATGCCTGCGCTTCTTCCATACTGGAGGTGTATAGGTGTGCAAGCAATGGGCGCGATACAAAGCTATCATCAGGCAGATCCTCCGAGGCTGACATCGCGGTCGGACTTTGACGTCTTCGACCGCAGCCCGGACCCTGCCCTGGATGAGCTGACCGAGCTGGCAGCAGTGCTCAGCCTGGCCGACTACGCCTACATTGCCTGGCTCGATTTCAATCGCCTGTGGTTCAAGTCTCGCTTCGGATTTGTGGCGGCGGAACAGCCGCGCGTGACGAGCGCGTGTCAGTGGGTGGCGTTGACGGCTCAGCCCATGCTGGTTCAGGATGCGGCGAAAGACCCGCGTTTCCCACCCGAAGGCATCCTGGTTCCAGGCGGCAAGAACTGCCGCTCTTATGCCGGCACGCCGCTGCTTGCCGCCAATCAGCAATTGGTTGGAACGCTCGCGGTGCTGGCTCGCAAGCCCGACCAGTTCAGCCAGGAACACTTGACCTTGCTCGACGTGCTGGGACGCCAGATCATTACCCGGCTCGAGCTTTATCACCGCATCCGCGCCCAGGAGCAAGCACAGCGGGCACGCCAACGCACGGAGCGCTCGCTGGCGATTGAGCGCAGCTTTGTGGCCGCAACGCTTGACTCCATTCCCGCGCTGGTGGCCGTGCTTGATACAGCCGGGCGCGTTGTGCGCTT
>DASZFN010001112.1:0-21313 GCA_035939715.1 Gemmataceae bacterium
CCCTCTCCCCCCTGGGTCCGCCGTTCGATCCGCCAACTGATACTGATTGGCGGGCGGGCGGACGCAGTCAAAGGCGGACAAGTTTGCTTGCGACTTCGCTCACTTCAGCGCCAAAAAGCCGACGAGAGGCGCCGACCCCCCGGCTCAAAAAACGTGGCAAACTGGCAAACTCGGGATCATCTCAGGCCATCGCTAGCGAGGCGGACACTCAGTGTTCCTACGATGCTGAGAGTTCGGCGTTGCTATAAGCAAATGGCACAAGGACTTATGTCACCGATCTTTGGCATCCTTATACTAGGTCGAACTGTCTGCACTTGTCCACTGGTTTGTTCAGCGGGTTTGAGACGATCCCGCAAACTCATTTTTTTTTTTTGGACGCAACTTGCCACTCCACTCGGTCTTACGGCCGGGAATGAGTTTGCCAACCGTAGCAAACTCACCTGGCAAACTGGTACTGGGCTATTAGGGTGTTGATCGGGGTTAGTCACTTGACGCCGATCTTCTCCGCGCCTTTCTTGGCGTACCATTGCAGGGTTTCCCAAGCGGTCGCAAGCTCAAGTTTTTTTTGGCGTGCCCTTTCCTTTACAAAGGTGATGTCGATGAAGTCTGGGCCGCTGCGCCACGTCATTAGAGTAATCCCACGTTCGCTGTCTATGATGAGCCTTCGCGCGAATACCGATTCGGGTTCGCCGAGAATCTCAATGATTTCTTCTTCCCTCATCCCGTCCTGAATACGACCAAAATTCGCCCGCGTAATTCGGCTCGGATTTGCGTAGACTAACGCCACGCTCCCGGCGAGCCCCAGGAGCAGGACCAGACCGATCCAGAACCACCAGCGTTTCAGAAGCCATCGCACGCCCGATTTTACCTATGAATGCGCGAAAAAGAAAACCCGGCATAGTGCCGGGTTGGGTTGCTTTGCCGCGACCTACGTCGCCACGCGCTCAATCAACTCGCTCATGCTCCAAACGTGGTCGGTCAACCCGGCGTTCGCTGCCGGCGTGGTCTTGATCGTGCTGTGCACGCGGCAGAAGTTGTAATACAGACCGGAACCGATTCAACTGCCGCCGACAACTCCCCGTCAAGAAAGAATGGCGAGCGACGCCGAAAGAAGGCTTAGCGTTTCTGGCTGGCAAACTGTTCAAAAATGCCTCAACACCCTAATAGCCCAGTACCGGCAAACTGGCAAAGTCATTTTGGCAGCCCAGGCATGGAGGGCCGTCCAACTTCATAATGTTAAGACTTTTCTCACGCTCAGTTCATATCTGCGCAGTTACCTTTTCAGGCAACGGTCGCGAGAAGCTGCCGGATTGGGATCCAGAGAAAGCTGCATCACTGGATCGTCTCTCTGCCACATCGCGCGATCACTCTCCTCTGGAACAGCACTAACATTGCAGCAAAAGGACTCTCATGCGCCGGCGAGGAGCCGCCGGCCAATCCGCTAATTACCGGTTTTGACAGCATACAGTTTGCTCTGCCGTCAAGCTGACACTTAGCGTCCGGCAGCGCCCAGGCGCTCGGTCTGCGCGCCGGGAGCAAGGTAGATGATGAAACGCACTCGCTTAAGGTCTGTTGTCGCAGCGCTGCTTCTGGCCGTTACTGTGGCCACCGTCCTGACCGGGTGGTACACGGTGCAGAGCAGACAGGACGCGAGCACGCTCGCGTCGCGGCCGGGCTTCCAGGTCGATCCTGCCGGCGGGACCCCCATCGATCAGGGGTTTGCGGGCGCGGAGCGGTACTATTGGCCCAACGGCGACGTGCTACGCGGGCTGCCAAGCCGGCCCGTGCAGGCGGCCTGGAATGTGTTGGCGCCCGACGAGCTGGTGCTGGGCGTCACCGTCGGCAAGGAAGCGCGTGCCTACCCGCTCAACGTGTTGGATGACTACATCGAACAAAAGGCAGTCAATGACACGCTGGACGGCCAGCCGATTCTCGTGACATTTTGCGATCTCTGTTACAGCGGCATCGTCTATTCACGGAAAGTGGGCGGGCAGGTCCTGACCCTGGCCGCCGATGGCCGGCTGTGGCGGAAGAACATGATCCTCTATGACCAAGAAACGGAGTCGCGCTGGAGCCAGTTGACGGGTCGAGCCCAGGCGGGGCCGCTGTCCGGCGCCGCCCTGGTCATTCTGCCGAGCGTCGTGACGGACTGGCAATCCTGGAGGCGCGAGCATCCGGGTGGCACCGTAGCTTTTCTGCCCCACGACCAGAGGAGATTCATCCGCGCGTACTACAGAGACTTCGACGACTTTGTGCTTGGATTGGACGATGGCGGACAGGCCGGGCATTGGAACCTGAAGACCCTGAGCCGCGTGGGCGTGGTGAACGCGGAGTGGCACGGACAGCCCGTGGTCGCCGTGCTCGACCGGGCCAGCACGACGGCCAGAGTGTACCGTCGGAACCTGGCAGAACGCCTCCTGTCTTTCACAGTCGATGGGGAGCTTATCCGGGACGCGGAAACAGGCAGCCGCTGGCAGCCGGCAACGGGGAAAGCGGTTGCCGGTCAACTGACCGGATACGTCTTGCAGCCGCTCTCCCGAGCGATCATTGCCCGGCGTGAGGCCTGGCTTGCTTTCCATCCCGATTCGGTCGCCGTTCATTGATGTTCAGGCTGTTCGCGGAATCTTCCCGTTCCGACAGCGACGGGGTCAAACCGAGCTTGGTCTAAAACGGCTTTGGTTCATCCGCAAGAACCGCTAATGGCAGCGTCTCCCTGCGGACCCTGCCAGTTTGGAAGCTGCGGTGGGATGTCCGGAACTGGACGGCGGTTAAGGGCATCATAAGTACCTGAAAATACGACTGTTATGATCCGATCACCCCGGTCAGTCAAGGAGGATATTGGCATGTCGCTTGCTTGCTTAGTCTATGGCTCAAAAGGCAAGGCAAGGCGCACGGTTATGAGTACTTTTCCTCGCATTCTGCTCGTCGACGACGATCTCCTGTGGCTGGAGACGCTCGCCGAGTTTCTGCGCCGTAAGGGGTTTGTGGTTCTCGAAGCGGCAGACGCCGGCCGCGCTCTTGAGATTTTGGCGAACGACGACATCACGCTGGTCATCAGCGACTACAAACTTCCCGGCATGGACGGTTTGCATCTCTTGCGCCGCATCCGGCAAAGCCGGCGCAAGATCGCAGTCGTCATGGTCAGCAGCGAGGACGAATCGACGTTGCCCCAAAGCGCCTTGTCTGCGGGAGCGCAGGCGTTCGTGGCCAAGACGTCCGTGCCCGGCCAGTTGCTGCGTAAGGTTCGACAGGTCATCAATACTCTCCTGGTCAAGGAATTGGCCGCGCCCACCGTCCAGTTATGGCAGCGGCTGCTGCCTAACCCGCATCGCCATGGCAAGGATGAGCGCGAGCGTTCCAGCAACACGTCCAAGAAAACGCGCAAAGCCCCGGCTTAAATCACGTGCATGATTTTGGCGGCAAGGCACACAGACCGCCGCGCAACGGACGATTCCCCCTTGCATCGGAAGCCGGCAAATTCGATAATCTCTTGCGACCAACCGGGAAGAGTTGAGCCGGCCGGAAAGGGCAGGGGGACGTCATGAGAACAGCAGGGTGGCTGATGGGCGTGGTTGCCGCATCGGCTCTCGCTAGCAGCGCGCACGCCCAGGGGATCACAATTGGGTCCTTCAAAAGACTGGACGACCTTGATCCGCCCGGTGGCAAGCGCCTCCACCTGGTTTACTTTTCCAGCTCTCCGTATCTCGGCGTCTACGCGTCCATGCCGTGCTGCAGTTATCCGGTGACACGGGTCAGCTTCTTCCAGCCTTATCCCGGGCTGGTTTCGGGGCCGCCGGTGCTCGGCATCGCCGCGGCGCGCCCGCTTTATGGTCTCGATCCTGATTTGGTAGACCTGCTCGCCAGCATCCGTCATCCCCGCCTGGATCCTTCGCCGGCGCCGGTACCGGCGCCGATCGATCCGGGCGCGCCGACGTCCGTGTTCCGGCCGATCCTTCCGGAAGATCGCTTGCGTGCCCTGCAAGGGGATGCGCCGGCCATGCCTGCGCCGCCCCTGCTGAAGGGGAAGCCGCCGGCAGCGCTCAAGGCCAATCCACCGAAGGACGATGTGCCGCCGCCGGCGCCAAAACCCCCGGCGCCGGAAGTGAAGCCGCGCGTGGAGAACATGCGGCAGATCCGGATGGGCAGAGAGGCGTTCGCCGCTCGCGAATACAGCCGTGCCGAACGGCGCTTCCAGGACGCGGTAACGGCCTTGCCTCAGGAGGCGCCGGCGTATTTCCTCCTGGCGCAGGCGCAGTTTGCCCAGGGGAAATATCAAGAGGCCGTGCTGGCTATCCAGGCAGGCCTGCGCCTCAACAGCAACTGGCCCGCGGCGCTGTTTTGGCCGCGCGACCTTTATGAAGGCAATGTCGCGGATTATGTCGCGCAAATCAAGACGCTGACCGAGACGCAAACACGCTACGGCGACGATCCGGTTTTGCTGTTTCTGATCGGTTACGAACTGTGGTTTGACGACCGGCGCGACGAGGCTCGGGTCTTTTTCAAGCGGGCGGCGGCGAAATCTCCGGATCCGACTTTCTGTTACCGTTTCGTGCCGCCGTTGCCGAAGATACCCCTTGTCATTTGGTAATTACGGGCGTCTTCGTGTAGGACGGATTGGCAATCCGTCCTACTACTGCCAACGTACGCCGATCTTCGCGCCGGTTTTTGGTATCCTGAACCATCATGCTGCTGCTCAGTTGTTCCCGCCTTGCACGCGGCTTTGATGAAGGGCCGCTGTTTACCGATATTGCCTTTGAGCTTCAGTCCGGCGACCGCGTGGGCCTGGTCGGGCCCAACGGCGTCGGCAAAACCACGCTGCTGCGCATCCTGGCGGGACTGGATCGGCCGGATGACGGGGATGTGCGTCTGCACGCCGGCGCCCGCGTCGCCTTGCTTCAGCAGCAGCCCGTGTTTGCGCCGGGCCAATCCTTGTTTGCGGAGGCGCGCGCCGCACTGGATGACCTGGTGGCGGCGCATGACGACATGGTCCGCACGGCGGAAGCACTCGCACGCACGCCGGATGAAGCCGAGCACAAGACGCTCGCCGCGCGTTACGAGCGGCTCAATGAAATGCTCCGCCATCACGACGCCTACAACGTCGATCATCGTGTGGAGAAAATCCTCGACGGGCTCGGGCTTCAGGAGGAGGACTACGAACGTCCGGTCAGCACCTTCAGCGGCGGTCAGCAGAGCCGCTTGATGCTGGCCAAGTTGCTGCTGTCGGCGCCGGATGTCATGCTGCTGGATGAGCCGAGCAATCACCTGGACATCGATGCCACGCGCTGGCTGGAGGAGTACCTGGCCGAGCAACCGGAAGCCATGCTCATTGTCAGCCACGATCGCTATTTCCTCGATCGCGTGGTCAACAAGATCTTCGAGATGAATGCGGGGCGGATCACTTCTTACCCCGGCAATTACCAGGCCTATGCCCGGCTCCGGCAGGAGCGCTACGAGCAACAGCGCAAGGCCTGGGAAGCGCAACGCGAGTACATCGCCAAGCAAGAAGACTACATTCGCCGCGTGCACTACGGCCAGTTGCACAAACAAGCTCAGTCGCGGCAAAAAGCACTCGACAAGCTGGAGCGCGTCGAGCAGCCGACCACGATTGACGTGCCGCACATGCATTTCGGCGAGGTGCGGCGTTGCGGCGACGTTGTCCTGCAGGTAGACGACCTGGCCAAGGCGTATGACCGGCCGCTGTTCGCCCGGCTCAGTTTTCAGCTTCAGCGCGGCAAACGACTCGGCATCATGGGGCCCAACGGCAGCGGCAAAACCACCTTGCTGCGCATTCTCCTGGGAGAGGAACTGCCGGATGCCGGCGCCGTGCAGCGCGGCCATCTGGTCGAGTTCGGCTATTACGATCAGCACTTGAAGACGCTGCCCGAGGACAAACCGGTGATTCGCGCCGTCTGGCCCGAAGGCGACCCCGACGCCACCGAACAGGGCATGCGTAATTTGCTGGGCCGCTTTGGCTTGACGGGCGATCAGGTCTATCAACCAGTGGCAGAGCTAAGCGGCGGCGAGCGCAGCCGGGCCGCCCTGGCCCGCCTGGTGGTGCAGGGCGTCAACGTGCTCGTGCTGGACGAGCCGACCAATCATCTCGACCTGTGGGCTTGCGATGCCCTGGAACAAGCCCTGCTGAGCTTTGCGGGCACGGCCATCGTCGTCAGCCACGACCGCTATTTCCTCAACCGCGTGGTGGATCAGCTCATCGTGCTGGAGGGAGACGGGAAATGTCAGCTGATCCACGGCAACTACGATACGTATCAAATCATGCGCGCTCAGCAGCAGGCAGCGCCGGCAGCGAACAAGCGCGAAACCGAGGCAGCGGCAAAGGCGTTCGCCGATCAGGCAAGCAGTGCGCCGGCAAAGCGGAAGCGGCGCTTTCCCTATCGCAAGGTTGCCGATCTGGAGGGCGACATCGCCGGCCGCGAGGTCCGGCTGCGCGAACTGGAGAAGCTGCTGGCGTCCCCGGAACTCTACCGCGACGGCGAGAAAGTCAAGGAGACCATGCGCGGCTTCGAGGAAATCAAGTCGCAATTGCAGCAACTCTATGAGCACTGGGAAGAAGCCATTGAGCTGAATTGAGCCGGTCTTTGGCTTCAGCCGAATTTGGCGCGGCTGCGCCTGCCTGCTAGGATAGTAGGCGAGTCGGCGAATCGCTCGCACCAGGATCCGCTCCGGAAAAAGGGACGGATCGTTGGTGCGCGGACAGGATCCAAGGTGAGGTGCGCACATGATCCGCATTACCAAAATCCTCTACGCGACCGATTTCTCGTCCCATTCCAACCAGGCCTATTTTCACGCCGTGGCCCTGGCGGAGAAGCATGGCGCGAGCCTGACCATCCTTTTTGTGTACGCGCCGGGCTTTGCCAAAGGTCAAAAAGGCGACGACCGCAGCCATTGGCGAAACCAGCTCGAGCAAATCCGCCCGGTCGATGCCAGCATCCCCGTGCACCATGTGTTTCTGGAGGGTGACCCGGCCGCAGAGATCGTTCGCTACGCCACCGATGCAGGCATGGATTTGATTGTCATGGGCACGCACGGCCGCACTGGTCTGGAGCGGCTGCTCATGGGCAGTGTTGCGGAGAAGGTCATGCGCGAAGCGCCGTGCTCCGTGCTCGTGGTAAAGCTGCCGAAGGGCATCACTGTGCCTGTGAAAAGCGACTACGAAGTGGCGGTCGGTCCTGCCTAATGATCCGGTGCCGGTTCCTCTTCCGGCTTGACGCCACTGGCGGCGAGGACCGTGTCGAAGCGGTTCAGCCCGGCCTTGAGTTCCTGGTTGGCATTGAGATAGATGTCCTTGTCATTGGGGCCGACACGGCGATGCACGGCCCATTTGACATTGCCGCCGAGGAAGAGAACGTTCTGACCGAGGCCGCCGTGGTTCTGGCTGTTCGCCTGCAGAATGCCCGGGTCGTCGGAACGGTCAAAGGGCGGACGATCGGCCATGATGGGAATGGTGTCGCTCTGGCCGGCGACCACGCGCAGGCCGCACAGCTTGCCCTCATCGCGATAGCCCAGGGCATAGGCATAGCCACCGCCGATTTCATGGGTTATCTTCTCGAATTGCTGGGGATTCCGGTCACGCAGACGAGTCAGATCCTCCAGGGACATCGGCTGCGGCGGCGGGCCAGAACTGGCGGGGCAGCGCAAGCTGGTTTCATTAAGCAAGCCATCACGGTAGAGAACCGGCGCGTAGACGCCGGCAAAGTTTCCGGGGGGAGTGTCCTCAACCTTGGGAAGGTCGCCGGCGTGCCGGTCGCTGTAAGTAATGAGGGCCTCGAACATGCCGCGCAGGTTATTCTCGCAGTTGATCCGCTTGTAGGCGCGGTGCGCCGAGGCGATCAGCGGCAGCAGGAGCGGCATGCAAATGAGCAGCAAGGAAGCGGCTACCAGCACGTCCGCGCGGCGCCACCACGAAATCGGCACAGCCCGGGGCAACGGCGGCGCCTGGGCAACGCGTTTCAGCAGTCCCGTGCGGCTTTCGGCGACAAGGCGCAGCGTGCGAATGCGCAGCTCCGCGGGAAAGTCCATTTCCTCCCGGTCTGCCTCGAGCGGCTCGACGGCCTGGCGGAGCAGCTCCAGCCGCGCCTGCGCCCCCGGCGTGGTGCGCAGATAGTGCTCGACTTGCCGTTCGGTGTCCGCGTCCAGCGCTTTCAGCAGATAACCGACCAGATTTTCGTCCATTATCCCTCTCAGGCTCCTCGCAAGGAAGGTGAAGCAGCCCAGGCCTCTTGCAGCTTGACCAGTGCCGCATGCAGCCGCGACTTCACGGTTCCGACCGGAATTCCCAGAATGTCCGCAATCTCGCGATACTTCAAGCCCTGGTAGTAAGCCAGCACCACCACCTGGCGGAGAAAATCAGGCAGACGGTCCACACTGGCGCGAACCTTTTCGCGGCGCTCTTCCCCCTGGACCATGTCCAGAGGCCCCGGTCCGCGGTTTTCCAGCAGCTCGAGCAGACTGCGCACCTCGCCGTCGGGCAATTCCTTCTGATGCTGGTCGAGGCTAAGGGCCTGGTGGCGGTTATTGCGCCGCAGGGCATCGATGGCCTGGTGGGTGGCAATCGTGTACAGCCACGGCCGCACCGGCCGGCCTGCTTGGTACTGCCCGCTCTTCTGGTACAAGGCCAGAAACGTGTTCTGAAACACGTCTTCCGCCAGTTCGCTGTCGCCCAGGTAGCGGCGCAGGTAACCGTAAAGCTCGCGCTCGTAGCGGCGCAAAAGAATCCCGAACGCTTCCCTCTCGCCGTCACAAAACCGGCTTAGCAACTCCTCGTCGGAGGAGGTGTCCAGGCTTTCGGGTATCTCCACGTGGTGCCCTACATTGCTCTTACGCCGGCATTCAGCGCGCGGTTCGCCATCCGGAGATGAGAATAGGAACATTTAGTTATAATGTGAGCGGAAAAAACGAACAGTGTCAAGATGCGGCGGGCGGTCGAACGCCGGAAACGAGAGAATCCAAGCAGTCCGCGGGTAGCGGGAAATGGGTCAATTGCCAACGCTCGCACGGTGAATCGACTGTGCGTAAAGGCCGAAGTGTCGGCGAGATCCTCGCCGGCGCTTTTTGAAGTTGCGTTCTCAAAAAACAGCGGAATGCCACGGCCTTGTGCCGTGGTCGGTTACGTTGGTTTCTACGGGAGGCGGCTTTTGCTCTCTGCGGATGCCACGGCCTTGTGCCGTGGTATTTCACGTTTGCTTCTGGCGAGCGACGAATACCAGCCAGCGTGAGCGACCATGGCACAAGGCCGTGGCATCAAAAGACAAAGAGTGCTGCGGTTGTGTAGATGCTACCGTAAGCACCACGGCACAAGGCCGTGGCATTGAAAAATGCGTAGCGTAAATGGGTATGATTGAAAAGCGCAACTTTGTCTCCGCCATCGCTTACCAGCTCAGATTTTCAATCACATCCAAAGCGGCAGCCCGGCCAGCAGTAGTCCCGGGGGTTTCCAGAACGGACAGCATTTGCTTGGCCGGCAGAAAGTCCGGCTTGGCCTGCAGCGCCAGTTGCAGATGCTCCTTGGCCTTGTCGTCCTGTTCCAGGTGGTGGAACATGCGCGCCAGGTCGTAGTGCGCGCTGGCCGCTCCATCGACCTTGGCGAACACCGCATAGCTATCGTCGAACTTGCCGACGCGCGCCAGGCAGAAGCCCAGCGAATGCGCGTACAGCCGTTCCTCCGGCGCCAGGGCGACCGCCTGGCGCAAGTTGGCAATGGCCGGCTCCCATTCCTTGCATTGCGCGTGGCACATGCCAAAGGCGTGATAGAGGGCGGCATTCTTGGGATGGCTTTTGACGGCCCGGGCATACGTCGCCACGGCGTGCTCGTGATCGTTCATGGTGGTGTACAGATAGGCCAGGCTCGTGAGCGCGTCGAGATTATTGGCATCAACCTTGAGCGCTTCTTGATAGGCCTCGCGAGCCCGGTCACGCAGCCGTTCCTGCTCGGCCGGCGAAATCCTGGGATCGGCGGCAGCCTCCTCAGAGAGCCTGGCGAGCGATATACACGTGGACGCTTTGGGCTGCCGCCGCGGATGCTCGGAGTCGCTGGCTAGAGAAGGCAGGCCAGCGCTTGGGACGCAGCCGCCGACAACCGCCAGCAATCCCAGCGCCACCACCAGCATTCGGCGACAATCCATTGTCCACCTCAACTTGGTCATTAGTCACTGGTCATTGGTCATAGCAGGAAACAGTTCAATCGCCCCGCTAATGACTAGTGACGAATGACGATTCTAGAATTCGCAAATAAAGCTTGCCGCTGCTTCGACCATGAGTTCGCGATTCAACTGGACAGGCTGTCTACGGTATCGGCAAATCGACTGCACCGTCTCCAGCAAATCGCGGCAATCGCTGGCGCGCGGCGAGCGGCCGTTGTTGTAGTAGCGCTCGTAGAGGAAGTCCACGGCCTCTGGGCAAGGATTCATCCCGAGCTTCTTGACCATGGCGTTGAAAATGCGTTGGTAGACCTCGCGCTCGGGCGCCAGGATGCCGACCTTGTGGCGGATACGCCGCAGGAAGGCGTCGTCCACCAGGTCCTTGGGGTCGAGGTTGGTTGAGAAGATCGTGAGCTGCTCGAAGGGGACTTCAAACTTCTTGCCGGAGGACAGCGTGAGGAAGTCGTGGCGGTCTTCGAGGGGCAGAATCCAGCGGTTGAGGAGCTCCTTGGGGCTGCAAAGCTGCCGGCCAAAGTCGTCGATCAGGAAGATGCCGCCATTCGCCTTGACGTGCAGCGGGGCCTGGTAAAAGTTAGCTTCGGCGTTATAGCGCAGGTCGAGCATGTCCAGGTTCAGTTCGCCACCCGTGATGACCACGGGCCGGCGGATACGCACCCAGCGGGCATCGACCGTGCCGGTGTTCAGCAGGCGGCGGATGGTAGCCTCGTTATCTTCGCCCTGGTCGAGGTCGCTGCGATCGCTGAGCTGATGCAGGGCCTGATCGTAAACGGTAATGATGCTGTTCTCGGCGAGGAAAGCGTAGGGGACATAGATTTCGCCGCCGCTGTTGTTCATGAACTCGCCGATCGAACGCGCGATGGACGTCTTGCCGTTTCCGGGAGGGCCGTAAATGAACACGGACCGGCCACTGACAACGGCCGGACCGATGGCGTTGAACAGGTCCTCGGTAATGACCAGGTGGCTGAAGCTGCCGCGCAGCACTTCGGGCGTGCACTGGATGCCGGTGACCGCCTGGCGATAAACCTGTTCGATGTAGTCTTCGAGGGGCACGGGGGCGGGGCCGATATAGGCACACAGCTTCATGGCGTCCTGGGCGCGGCGGCGGCCGAGGTCGGTAAGATTGAAGCGGTAGCTGATGCGGCCGATCAAGTCGCCGCCGGTGACTTCCAGGCACTTTTCATCCTTGAGGAAGACCAGGGACTCCTCGATGACCTTGAAGGGCAAGCACAGGTAGCGCGACATCTCCAGGCCCAGCATGCCGCCGAGCGTGTACAGCGTGCGCAGGATCATGTCGTTGAGAAAACCCGCCGTCAAGCCGGATTCCTTGATCGTTTCCGGCGCCGTCGGCGCCTCGGGTAGGCCGGCGCCATCCCATTCCATCCCATATTGTTTCGCGGCGCGTATCATGGCTGATCGTCCCTAAGAAGCGACTGGGGTTTCATTTCCGCATCAAGATGTACAGGCCGATGCACATGCCGATCGTGGCCATCTGCACCATGCGGGCGCGGTTGCTCAGAAATATTTCCACGCGGCCGAAAGCACGGCCAATGCTCCAGCCGGTCAGGACGGACGTCGCGGCCGCTGGCGCCGGCTTGGCGAGGACAGGAACAGGCCGTGCCGTCTCGGCAGCGGCAGCGCTTGCTTGAAAAAGGAGCAGGACAAGCAAGACCCAGGCGGCGCCGCGGCTGCGGCGGCCGCGCCGGCTCTGTAACGGCGAGAGTTGAAGGTCCATGGTGCACATCCACTGTCAAAGCTAACGGTCATTCGTCATTGTCATTCGTCATTAGCCTTGGCTAATGACGAATGACCAATGACCATTCATGATTAACGGCCTGCGCCTGCGGGCCCACCGCCGCCGGTCGCAGCACCACCACCGGCCACGTTGGCAGCGCCCGCGCCCGTGGAGGTCGGCAGGTTGCCCTGGAAGCCGATGTAGTTCTTCTGAATCGCAATGCCCACCGGCAAGGCGGCGAGGCCGACCTCGCTCGGATCGTGCACACTGACCTCGAACGTCAGGTGCCGGCCCGCGGTCACGGCCGCCAGGAAATTCTGGACGGCTTGCACGCGCTTGTTGTCCAGGACCACGCGTGCCTCGCTGAACTTGTCCGGAGCGGCCGGATCGTAAACCACATCCTGGGAGGTTTGCACGTAAATGTTGGCGTCCGGCACCGGCCGGCGCCGGCCCAGGTAGGCGAGGTGGTCCATGCCGCCCGCCGTCAGCCTGTCCGTGCCGGGCTCAAACTGATAGTTCCACACGGTCTGGTCGAGCACGTGCCCGTTGTAGACCTGCGGCGCCATGGCGCCGATCACTTCCTGCCGGGCCGCGAACTCGTAGCGCTCGGGATAGCACGGGTCGACGAGGTTGCGATAGCAATCGCAGCCGCCGGCGAGCGCCATGCCGCCCGCTAAGCCCAGCACCGCCATCGATTTGTTGATGAATCCCTTCATCCCTTTCACTCCTCTTGGTGAATGGTGAGTGGTCAGTGGTGAGTAGTGGGTCGTGGTCTCCTATTTACCACTCACCACTCACCGCCCACCACATCGGTCATTTAAACATGGTCTGCATAATGCTGATAGCCGCCGGTCCCACGAGGACCACAAAGATACCCGGGAAGATGAACAGCACCAGCGGGAAGATCAACTGCACCGCCGTCTTGGCTGCCTTCTCTTCCGCGATCTGCCGCCGCCGCGTCCGCATCGAATCGGACTGCACGCGCAGGGCCTGGGCGATGCTCGAGCCGAAGCGGTCTGCCTGAATCAAGATCGCCGCCAGGCTGCGCACGTCGTCCACACCGGTGCGCACGCCGAGGTCGTGCAGGACTTCGCGCCGCGGCCGGCCGACCTGCATTTGCAGGTTGCACAGGGCCAGCTCATCCGAGATCACCTTGGCGTGATCCTTCATCTCATCGCATACCTTCCGCATGGCCGCGTCCAGGCCCAGGCCGCTTTCCACGCACACGACCAGCAGATCCAGGGCATCGGGCAACGCGAGAAAGATTGCCAGTTGCCGTTTACGCTTCAACCACCACAGAATGATCTGCGGTAGATAGAAGCCAAAGCCCGTCAGGATAACGACCCATTTCAGTCCTGCGAAGGTAAGACCATACCTGGGCACAAACATCGCGAATCCGAGGATGGCGAAGGCAATCAGGGTGGCGAAGCGGATCCCCAGGTACACGCTCATGGCCGATTCACTGCGAAAGCCCGCATTGGCCAGGTGGACCTTCAACGCCGATTGCTCCAGCTCCGTGTGCGGCATCAGAGGGGAGGACAGTGCCTTGGCCGCATCCGCCACTCCTTGAAATTTCTCATCCTTCTTGGTGGCCTGGTTCAAATCGATGTCGGCCAGCGATTGCGGCCGGCTCAACCGCGCCAGACGCTCCTGCGCCCGGCTGTTGCGCTGCGAAATCAGGGACAACATCGCCCAGATGCCGAAAACGAAGCAGCCGAACACGATAAACGGAATCATGTCGCTGAAGCCGAGGAATGCAAGGATCACGGGAGAAGCTCCTAAGAAGTCATGAGTCATTGGTTATGACTACACCTTGATGTCAATAATCTTCTTGATCGTAATCGCGCCTAAAATTTGGGCGATCAAGCCGAACACGGCCATTTTGATGCCCAGCGGTTCGGTCCAGAGCAACTGAATGTAGTCCGGCTTGATGTGCAACATCACGAGGAAGAGCACGAACGGCAGGGCAATCAGCACCACGCCGCTCAGCCGGCCTTCCGCGGTCAGGGCCTTGACCTGACCCAGAATGCGATAACGCTCGCGAATCACGTAGCCGATCTTGTCCAGGATTTCCGCCAGATCGCCACCCGTCTGCCGTTGAATCGCCACGGAGGTCACGAAGAAGCGCAGGTCCAGGTTCGGCACACGTTCGCAAATATTCCGCATCGAGTCCTCGATCGGGATACCGAGGTTCTGTTCTTCGTAAACCCGCCCGAACTCATCGCTGATGGGCGAGGGCATTTCCTCGGCCACCACATGCATGCCGGCCGCCAGGCTATGGCCGGCGCGCAAGGCACGGGCCACCAGCTCCAGGGCGTCGGGGAGTTGCGAGGCAAACTGCTTCAGCCGCACACGCCGCTTGTTGAGCAGCCACATGAACGGGATGAAGAACATCACCAGCCCCGCCAGCGGCGCGAAGAACCAGGGCACCCGCGCCAGCCAGCTTCCCGTCGCGCCCAGCACGCCCAGCGCCAGGCCGATGCCGAACAAGGTGCTCACCTTGATATGGCTGTCGGCCTGCTCGCAAATCTTCTGCAAGCTCGGCAGATTGGGCGTGATCGCCTCCATGAACGATTTCTTATCGCTCTCAAAGGCGGACTTCTTCAAAATATCGGCGCCCGGATCTTCCTTGCCGCGCTTACCAATCAATGTGTCCAGGCGTTCCGCCGTGGTGGTGTTGTTGTCCCGGAAGACAAAAGCCACCAGCCCCACCAGGGCAGAGACCGCCACGAACGCAACCAGGGAGATCATCAAGGGTGTCATCGTTGTCGCCTTCAGAAGGAGCTTGACTTAGTCACACGGACTAATCCCGCAGGAGCACGCGCTCCTGGAACAAGTTGGTTGGCAGCTTCATGCCCGCCGATTCCAGTCGTGTCATGAAGCTGGGCCGCACGCCCGTTGATTCAAACTGCCCGTGGGCGCGTCCATTCTGATCCAGGCCGAGCTGCTTGAATTTGAAGATATCCTGCATGATGATGATGTCCTGCTCCATGTTCATCACTTCCACAATGCCCGTGACCTTACGGGGACCGCCCTGCAAACGGTTGGCCTGGATGATCAGGTCCACGGCCGAGGAAATCTGCTGCCGCATCGCCTTGATGGGCAGTTCCATGCCGGCCATCATGACCATCGTTTCCAGACGCGCCTGGGCATCGCGCGGGCTGTTGGCGTGCAGCGTCGTCATGGAGCCGGCATGGCCGGTGTTCATGGCTTGCAGCATGTCCAGCGCCTCCGCGCCGCGGCACTCGCCGATGATGATGCGCTCGGGACGCATACGCAGGGCGTTGCGCACCAGGTCGCGCGTGTTCACCTGGCCCTTGCCTTCAATGTTGGGCGGCCGCGTTTCCAGCCGCACAATGTGGTCCTGCTGCAACTGCAGCTCCGCCGCGTCCTCGATCGTGATGATGCGCTCATCGCTGGGAATAAAACTCGACAGCGTATTGAGCAACGTCGTCTTACCGCAACCGGTACCGCCGCTGATGACGATGTTCAGGCGGGCCTTGATGGCCGCCTCCATCAACATGGCCATCTCCGGCGTGAACGCCTTGTAGTTCAGCAAATCCTCGAGCTTCAGCGGGTTCGAGCCGAAGCGCCGAATACTCATCGAGCAGCCGTCCAGCGCCAGGGGCGGAATGATGGCGTTGACGCGCGAACCATCCGGCAAGCGCGCGTCCACCATCGGCGACGTTTCATCGACGCGCCGGCCGACCTTGGAGACGATGCGGTCGATGATCTGCAGCAGGTGCTCGTTGTCGCGGAACTTGACGTCGGTCTTTTCGAGCTTGCCGCGCCGCTCTACATAAACCTTGTACGGTCCGTTCACCAGGATATCGCTGATGGTCGGGTCCTTGAGCAATACCTCGAGGGGCCCGAAGCCGAACGTTTCATCCAGCACCTCGTCGATGAGGCGCTCGCGTTCCATGCGGTTGAGGAGCGGGTTCTCGGTATCGCACAGGCGCTCGACCACCAGGCGGATCTCGCGCCGCAAGGTGTCGCCGGCCAGGTCGCTGACGCGCGACAGGTCGAGCTTGTCCACGAGCTTGCCGTGGATGAGCCGCTTGAGCTCCTCAAAGCTCTTGTTGCTTTGCCCCTGTCCATTGGTCTGCGACGGCCCACCCAGGCGGCTGACGTTGCCGGTCTGGCTGACCCCGCCTACCCCGCTGACTCCGCGCTGCAAACGTGACATGGTTGTCTCTTCCGGGTGCTGGTTCTGGTCCGCATCCTGCCCGCTTTTGCACAGACGCTTATTGCCTAGCCTCAAGAAACCTTAGCTCACTGCTGGGCCGCCTGCCGTCTACGAGCGGAATGAAAAGAATCCGCTGCGTTTTTTCTTGTCGTCTTCCGCAACGCCCTTGCCGCACAGCGTGTCCGCCAGGCTGGCGATGCTCTGTTGAATCTTGGAGCGGGGCGCGTGTTGCAACAACGGCACGCCCGCGTTCCGGGAGCTCATCATCGCCTTGGGATCGTTCGGCAGCTGCCAGAAGACCGGCTTGCCGATGGTTTCTTCTGCCTTCTTCATGCCGATGGCGCCGTCAAAGAAATCGCAGCCGACGCGATTGATGACAATTTGCACCTTGTCGCTCAGACCTTCCTCGCCGCCGATGGTCAACATCATGCGCACCACGTTCCGCAGGCTGGTCAGCTCCAGCTGAGCCATGAGCAGGATCACGTCCGCGGTCCGCAGGGCGGTCCAGTCCATGGGCGTGAAGCGCTTGCTCAGGTCGAGCAGCAGGTGCGTGTAGCTGGCGCGCAGCAAGCCGATCACGCGCTGCAGGTGGTCCTCATGAATCAGGCCCACGTCGCCCATCTGCACCGGATGCGGCAGCAGCGACAGGCCGGTCGAATGTTGAATGAGCGAGCGCTTCAGGAAGGTCATGTCGAGGCGCTCGATATTCATCGCCACGTCCGCGAGCGTGTACACCGGCATCAGGTCGAGGGCCACATCGGTGTCGCCGAGGGCCATGTCGAGATCGATCAGGGCGACGCTGTTCTCCTTGTTCTCCGCGAGGGTGCAGCCGAGGTTGACCGCCAGGCTGGTGCAGCCGATGCCGCCGCGCGAGCCGAGAACGGCGACGACCATGGATTCCGTCTTGGTGTTGCCGCTCGGCGCGCTGCCGTCCCGATTGCCGCGCTGTTGTTGCAGGCGTTGCAACGCCTTGAGCATGTCTTCAAGCACGACCGGCTGCGTCAAGAATTCGCGTGCCCCGCTGCGCAAGGCTTTCAGAATCGATTGGCCGTCCCCCTTGGCGCTGACCGCCAGGATCGGCAGGTCCGGCGCTTCGCTGGTCAACTGCGTTATCAGCTGCAGGGCCTTGTTTTCGTCGGCGTCCAGCGAGATGACGGCCACATCCGGGTGCGACTGGTGCACGACGTCGAAGAAGAACTCATAGCGCGAGCACTCGGCCTCCAGCCAGATGGACTCGACGCCCAGCATCAGGTTGCGCAGCGGTTCCCGCGTCGCATCCGATGGATCCACAATGACTACCCTTTGCACGTCACGCATACATACACCGAGGATGAGCTAGAGGGGGTGGCAATCGTCCCTGGGTCCGAGTCATTCGTCATTCGTCATTCGTCATTCGCGAATGACGAATGACGAATGACCGATGACTGCTGCCTTGTCTCGTAACTCGTGACCCCTGGCTGGTCGCCGACTTCTTGGTTACTGCCCGTCCGAGCCGCCCGGACCCGTGGTCATGGGGGGCAAGGAAGTGGGCTTGCCGGTATTTGCCGGAGCGACGTCCGCGGATGGGATCGGGGCAGGCCAATCTGCCCGGTGCATCTGCTCCACCGGAGGCGTCGTCCTGTAATCGTGAGCCCCGATCGCTGGCGTTCCGCAGCCAGGCACTGGACCTCCATGAGTGCCCACGCCACAGCCGGCCGTTCCACAACCCGCGCCGCCGTTGGCGTTGCCGGCACAGGGGAAGAGAGCGGCCGTCGGCCCGTTCTTGTAAGCGGGCACATAGCGATAATCGGGGCAAACCACCCGCGGTCCGCGCGGGGCTTCCATGATTCCTTCCAAGAATAGCTCAAAATCATCCGGGGTGCGCGTTTCCTGACCCGGAAGAATTTTTGGCGCCTGGCTGCAGTCCATTGGGTCCACCAGGTGCGGGGTGACCAGGATCACCAATTCGTCCTCGGTTTCGCTAGAGTTTTTGAAGCTGAAAGCCACTCCCAGGAAGGGTATATCTCCGAGAACAGGCACCTTGGAGGTGGAAACGGCAGTCGTGCGCTGGATCAGACCGCCGATGACAAATGTCTGGCCGTCTTCCATTTCCACCGTCGTATGCACGCGCTGCGTATCCCGGCCGGGGACGGTGGCGCCGGAAATCACCGTGCCAAAAGCCGCGTTCAGGTTGCTGACTTCCGGTTCCACTTCCAGGCGAATTTTCCCGTCGCCCAGAACGATGGGCAATACATTCAAGCGGGTGCCGAATTCCTCGAACTGCACGCCGACTTGGCCCAGACCGGCAGGCACCGGGACGGCCTGTTCGCCACCGGACAGAAAACTGGCCGGGCGGCCGCTCAGGGTCATGACGCTTGGCCGGGACAGGATTTTGGCCAGGTTCTCATTGCGCAGTGCCTGAAGGAAACTGAAGACGGAGTTGCCGTGGTTGGTCAGCGCCAGGAACAGGTTCGCGTTCGTCGGCGAGGCGCTGATACTGCCACCCGTGAGGACGCCGGTTGATGACTGGGACCCGCCGCCGTTGCCACTGCTATTGAATGAGGAAGGAGGCGTGCTGCCGATGGTCGGAATCACGCCGGCCACGCCGCCGACCGTGCTGCCGAAGATGGCGTTTGGACCGCTCACCAGGATGTTGTAGCCGAAGTTGCGCAACTCGGTGCGATCGACCTTGGCCACGCAGACGTCGAGCTGCACCTGCATGACGCCGCCGACGCGCATCATGTTGATCACGCGGTCGGGAGCGCCGACGACGGCGATCGCGGCCCGGACAATGCCGTCCACGTCTTCGGCGTGGGCCACGGTGCCGGTAAGCAGGATGACGCCGTTGGCAGCCGGCAAGGGCTGGATATTGGCTGTCGGCGCCGCCGTCCGCAACACCGAACGCAGGTACTCGACATCGGATTGCACGAGCACCTCGATGGTTTCGCGTGCGCCGCCGTCATCCGTCAGGGTGATCTGGGTAACGCCGGCTTCCAGGCCCGTGACGAGCACGGACTTTGGATCGTCGACGACCGCCTGAACGCGGACCACGTTCGGCTTGGGATTATCGACACGGGCGATATTCCGCTTGGTAGTCATCTGAATCGGCTTCGACGTGCCGATGGGGACGATCAGTCCCGCGCCGCGCGCCGCGGCCGGGGGCGCAGGGGGCGCCGGCGGCTGCGCCAGGGCAACGCCGCCAAGCAGCAGGCCGAGCATGGAATTCCACAGGGCCAGACGAACGGGTTTCGAGTGGTGCATCCTTTCACCTCATTGAGAAGTGGCGGGTGGGTGCGCTGCACCCACGGGCTTTCCTGCCGTTTTGGTTGAGTGCCGGGTTACCAGGTCGTCGAGTCCATCCAGCGGGATAGACTCCCGAGCGGCGGGCGGCGAGCAAGCAGGCATCGTCTTGCGATAACCTGCTTGCGCGCCGTTGCCGCTTTTCCTCCTTGCGAAAAACTTGCTTCCTTACGATTTCGTGGCCGGCGTCTTGGTGGCCGGCTTGGTCGTTGGCTCGGGGGCCTTGTCGATCTTCTTTTCCACGGTGCCTTCCTTGTCCTTGGGCAGCGTGAAGACCGCCCGGATGACCGCATCGCCGTTGTAAATCGTCAGCGTGTGCGTCTTCGGCGGGGGCGGGGCATCAACCGCCTTGACTTCGGCGACCGGCGTGGTTGGCGCCGGCTTGCCATTCTTGGGCACATCGGGGATGTTGCCGATGCCAAAGGGCCTGCCCCTGCTTGTTCCTTCCGTAAACTGCTCGTCCTGGCCCTCGCCCCTGTCATTGTTGCCGGACTGCGTAATTCCCTTCGGCGTAATCCCGCCCGTGATAATCTTTTCCTCGTCGCCGTAGGCCCGTAGCAGCAAGCTCAGGGTGCCCAGTCTTTGGGCCAGCGTAAGGACTTCGGCCTGCTGGGGCGTGACCTGTACGGTCACCGTATTGGCAATGACCGCCTGCTTGTCATCCGGTCGGTCCTTGCCTTGATCCACGGCCAACACGAGAATATCTTGCAGGATGATCTTGGAATACGTCTCGTTCTCATTGCGCTGCACAACCGAGACAATATCGACGCGCGAATGGGGCAGCACAAAGCCGCCGACCGAGGATGCCGCATCGACCTTGATGGCAAAGGCGCGTTTGCCTTTTGTCATCACCGCGGAAAGCCCGTCCTGGTCCTTGGTCTGCACATCATCCGGGCTTACAAACTGCTCCGCGCTGAGTGGCTTGTTCAAGCGTTTATCCTTCAGCTCCTCAAAGTTGCGGATAGCCTTCTTCGGCTCCTCGCCCTTGGTGAACTGCTTTTCTTCGAACAGCTGTTCGGGGTCCTTGATATAGGTGCCCATCGTGAGATTCTTCCGGGCTACTAACACGGTTACTTTTTCGTCCGTCGGTTTATCCGATCGGTCCGCAATCACGCGGCTAGTCATGTAGCTAGCCACCAGGCCGCAGGCAATCGCCACGACCATGAGGATCAATGTCTTCGGTTTCATGGGTGCATACCTCTTGAAGGAGAAGGGTGTCAGTCAAACGCTTGCAAATCCTGCCGTTTATTTCGACCGAGCAAGGTTAGCAACTTAAACTTTTGCGCCTTTAGCACGGACAACGAATCTTCGGCATCTGCCTGATTTGTTGATTGTCACTCCACCTGGGTTCGCCAGTTCCACAACGCCTGGTTAAGCCGGGCAAGATCTCGTGGACGGGGGGCTTGCGTGCCGCCCGGCACTCAAATTCCGTAGAGAAAAAACAAATAGCCGACAAAACCGATGCACAGCGGGATGCCGTAGGGCAGCAGGTGCAGGCGCGGCTTGCGCTCGGCTGCTTTGCCGGCCACCGTGCCCAGGCTCGAAGCCGTGAACCAGTCGCCGACGATCTCCCGCGTGTTTTGCACGTTGCGCCGCAGCTGGCCGCGAAGCAAGATCATGGCCAGGGCGATCACGCCGCCGATCAGAGCCGCGGCACAGAAAGCATAGAACACAATCTTCAGGCCCTGGCTCAGGCCGAAGAAAGCTCCCACCCAGGCGCCGAAGCCCATCTGCATTTTCACGTCGCCCGCGCCCATGCCGCCGATGGCATAAACGGGCAACAGCAAGGCAAATCCCAGGGCCGTGCCCGCCAGGCTGGCGCCGATGCCGCCTGCGCCCGCCAGCCAGCCGAAATCGTGAATCAGTCCCAGCAGCCAGCCGCTGATGATGAGTGGGAACGTCAACCAGTTAGGGACCTTGAGTTTCCAGCCGTCGATGACC
>DASZFN010001113.1:0-4400 GCA_035939715.1 Gemmataceae bacterium
TCTCTGAGAAGTTGCGGCGCAACGCTCTTATTGCCGCCGAGAAAGCC
This sequence comes from Gemmataceae bacterium, assembly GCA_035939715.1. GTDB lineage: Bacteria > Planctomycetota > Planctomycetia > Gemmatales > Gemmataceae > DASZFN01. The sequence goes on from DASZFN010001113.1 coordinate 48, forward strand.
ACCGCCATGAATAGAAACCAGCAACGGCGTCGGTTGCTTCGAGTCAGCCTGCCAGAAATCCAGGACGTTTCTCTGGTGCGGGCCGTACTTGACATCTCGGTGGGTTGGCTGCGAAGCTCTCGCCTGGGGTTGCGGAAGATCATCATGAAGCAGTGTCTCCTTGCGTGATGTGACCACCCTGCCATCTTTGTCCAGTGCCGCCAGTTCCAGCGTGTAAATTCCTGGCGGAAGGTCGAACAATTCCCAACTGCCCGTCCAAAGAGTAAAATCGGTTCCGTCCAGGGATTTCCGAGAACCCAGTGTCGTCTTTCTGACATTGCCTTCTCGGTCAACGATCTTGCCTTCGAGTTTGGCCACCGAAGCTTCGATGCTGGGCGATAGACAAACCGTCCCGTAAAGCCAGGCATAGTTGGCAGATTTCGTCAGGCTCAAGGGGAGTAGGGCACGTCCAAAGGGCTTCAAAGCCTGCGCGTCAAGTGTCTCAACCAGTCGCACCCGGCCAAACGCAGAGGGAGTTGATACGGCAGCAGGAGAAGAATAGACAAAGGTGCGATCCACTCGTGGCCCGCCGTCGCTGCTGCAGAGTTCGCACTCGATGCCGACGACTTCTCCCACCTTGGCAGCAAAGTTCGGGAAGTTCGCCCACGGCAGCTTGAACTCGGCGGTGTAGCCCCATGCGGTCTTCGTCCCAGCGATCTCGGCTCCCTGCAGCTTGAAGTCCTTGAAAGCTGGGAGATCACGAACGCCCATTCGGGACTTCACGTCCGTCTTCGTGAAGGGCGTCCAGAACATGTGCAAAGTTCCGGGGCCGAACTGCGCTGCACCGAGTTGCTGACCACGGCGAGTATCCAGGTAGAATTCAACCGCATCCCCGTTCCAGATTTGATTATCCCCTCCGAAATGGGCCGGATGCTGATCGAGACAGCGCAGGCCAATGTAAAGGTTTTCCACGTCCCACAGAAAGAGAAATTGCCCACCCCGGTTTGCGAAGTCAGGATGGCCCACGTGGACCGGCGTGACGAAGGCCCCGTCCCACTCGTCGAGGTTCCCGTCCAGCGTAATGGGCTTCTGAGCCTTCGGAATCAAACCGACAATAGCCTTGTCCTGGGCACGAACAGAACCGGCGAGGAAAGCCCCCAACACCATGAACAGAATCAACGCTTTCAAGGGACGCGGCATTTGAAATCCACCTCCAGGATCAGACAGTCCCAATGGCCCATGCCAGTCTATCGCTCCCACCCCAAGGAAGCCACGCCCGCGCGCCCAGCGCCGCCGAGATCGCAAACACGTTGGCAGCCTTGACGCCCAGGAACCTCGTTTCCGAGGCCGGCCAGATCCAACCACTATTCCCAGTTCGTCACCAACGCCTACCAGCAATACCTGGGACGACAGCCCGACGCCGCCGGCCTGGCTGCCTGGGTGAGCCAGATGCGAGCCGGCCTGAGGCGGGCGGTAAAATACCCGAGGACGAGCCCGGTGAGGCGAGAGAAATGCCAGAAGCGTTGCCCCAGAACGACGGTCGTGCCGCGCCGAACTCGGCGCCAGCAGGCGCACTAGCACAAGCCGTAAAGGCTGGTCCTCGGCTTGAAGCAGCTGCACGAGTGCGGGCGTACAGCGCTTTCACAGCGAGGCCGAAGCCGCCGCCTGCCGCAGACACGCCGCAGACCAGTGTGCCCGTGGAAGGGCGCCTCGGTAAATGGCTTGAGGCCGGCCCGGATACCATCGGCAGCTTTTCCGCCGTGGCCTAGGAGTCTCCGTGGCGGCCAACCCGGTGCTTCTCGCCTAGCCGGAGCGCCATCCGTCACTTGTCGTCGAGAATAAGTATCGTGGTGATGGACTTGGCGAGTTTGTGGTCCGCAAACGTCCATACCACCCTTTTATCGCGAGTCACCTCAAAGGCGTGGGCGCCCTTGCCTTCCTGGCCGCGCAGGAAATTGCTGACAACATAGTTGCCGTTCTTCAATTTTTGCAAACTTCCGATCCAGGTAAGATTCAACTCCGGAGCATCCTTGGCGTTGAATTCCCAGACAATTTTCTTGTCGCGGGTGACTTCAATCAGCCGTTTTTGAGTGCCGCAAGCGATCAGGGTGTTGCCGTTGTCGAGACGGAGAGCATCCGGGGCGTTTTCCACATGCGTGTACTCCCAAACGACATTGCCATTGGCATCGACTTCACGAATCGCCCCCTCGCCTTCGTGACCTGCGAGGATGTTGCCGTTTGCTAGCTTGTGGATGTTGCGGACTTGCAGATGGTAGCCCTTCTCCGAAGTTGTGAGCTTGGTGGTGCGAACCACCTTGCCCCTGCGGTCCACTTCCACGGCCTGGCACGGCCCCTGTTCCCCGATGAGCGTGTTGCCGTTGGCGAGTCGCCGACAGCCCAGCACCTGCGGACATCTGCTGACGTAATTCCAGACGATGTTTTTGTCGCGGTCGATCTCCGCGACTCCGGTGGGTTTGCCTCCATAGCCATAGAGCACATGCCCGTTCTCGAGCGGTTGGAAAATCACGCAGATGCTCGGGAACCGGTATTCCCATACCGGCTTGCCGTCGGCGTCCAGTTCTACCAGGCGATTGGGGCCCTTGCCATACTCTGCGAACATGATCCGGTGCTTCACCGGCTCTGCTGCCGAAGCAGTTGAAAGCCATCCCAGCACCAAGGCAAAAAACGGAAGAGAGATGCTGCGCATGGAGACACCCTGATTTCCGTGGGACAGCGAACGTCGCACAGCTGCGAAACAGCTCGGCGCCTGCGGCAGCAGGCGACCCCCAGTCGCAGCCCAATTTCGGCAGGGGTTGCAGCCGCAGGCCTCCGGGCCACTCGCCGGAACCTCCGCGTGCGCGGCAGCGGTAGCAATAGGGTCATACTCGATTCGCCAGCCGTCTAGCTCCAGAAGGTCCATGTTGACTACCAAAGTGCGGAGCAGTAGTGACCGCGCCTAAGGCATTGCTCTCGGGTTTGATCTTAAAGACTTTCACCTGATGCCGCCATCCCAGCAGACGTGGCTGGGATACTTTCACCTAAAGGCCGCGGCTTACTGCGGGACCAGGCGCGTTCCCGCGACGTGGTCGTGGGGGGACCATGAAGGATCGCGCAACAGCAGCCAGCCGTAAAAGCCCAGCAGGACTGCTGGCGCCGCCCAGAGCGCAAGCGCAAGGGCCAATGATTGACGCAGCAGAAGGAATCCGGCGAACACTCCCAGGTAAGAGAGTCCACCGACAACGCCGAGAGACGCCCCGGCCAGGAGCATGCGCCACACGCAGCGGAAGCGCGACGCCCTGCGACCGTGCACAGTGCACGACGGCAGCGCAGGACACGTCGCGTTGGCCGACGCCGATGGCGGGAATGCTCGCCTGCTCTTTCCTGGCGGATGAGCCTGAAGGCGACGACCATCGCCCAGGTGCTCAAGTCAGCGGGCCATAGCACTGGCATTTTCGGCAAGTGGCACCTCTTCACCCGTGCATCTCGTAGCCGATTCCTTTCCTGGCCCCACCGGCCTTTCTACCGTAGCGGCGTCAGGCGCATCATGTACCCCCCGGCCGATTCGAGCCGCGCCTTGAGCACGTCCTCAGCACTGACTTCCTCGGTGCGCCGGAGAAGCTGACGCGTGGAAGTTTCAAGATCATCGGCATAGATTTCCGCCCGATAGCGACCCGCTCCCAGGAACCGCAGCGGCACGTCAAGGCTGCGCCGGCGGCGATCGTTCATGGCCCCGACGTACCAGTCCGCGCCGGCCCGGCGCGCGACGACAATATGCTCGCCGACGGCGCCGCTGAGGACCTTGGTGTCGTCCCACGACGTCGGAATCTGCGCCAGCATCGACAGACCCGGGTGGCCGCGGTAGGCGGAAGGGTAGTCGGCTACCATCGACAGGTGGTTCTGGTACACAACGTAGCTGGCGAGCGTGCGGCTCGGCGTGCCCATCACGAGCGGGGCCTCGTTCCGCGGTTTGAACTGCTCGACGCTCACGCCCCGAAACGACCCCTGATGAAAGTCGAGCGGCCCCGCCAGCATCCGCGTGAACGGAATGGTGACCTCGTGTTCCGGGGGACAGCCGATCCTGTCCCACTTGTCGTATTCCAGGTTGAGCACGCCCTCGCTGGTCAGCAAATGCGGGTAAGTCCGTTCCAGACCCGTTGGCTTGGACATGCCGTGCAGCGTTACCGTGAGGTGGTTCGCCGCCGCCTGGCGCAGCACCTCGCGCAGAAAGTTGACCATCTCCTGATCGTCGCGGTCCATGAAGTCGAGCATGACGCCCTCGATGCCCCAGGAATGGTAGAGGGGAAAAGCCCGCTCCATGTGGTCCTTGACGTCTTCCCAGTGCATCCAGAGGCGGAGCCGAACGCCCTTGGTCCG
>DASZFN010001114.1:0-21276 GCA_035939715.1 Gemmataceae bacterium
CAGATTACCAAGGAGATCGCCGAGGTCATTGGCGGAGCAGAGGCGCTGAAGTAACAGTGCCGCTGAATAGACAGATGCCCCAGGTAACACAGCATGGCAGGACTCAGCTCGTGCGCAACCATCTGGAAGCGTTACACACCAGCAGCTTCCTGACCGCGCACTTTCGCCGGACAAACCAGCCGATGGCCGTCAAGGTAACACCGGAAGGAGTGATCAAAGCTTTGAGCGAAGTGGGCGTCAAGTGCGTGCTTATGGGGACACATGCTTTGATCACGTATCGCGACCAGCCCCGAGCAACCCAGGATGTCGACATCTTGGTTCGCAAACAGGATCTTGGCAAGACGATTCGAGCCCTTCGGAAGGCTTACCCAAAGCTTCTGGTGAAAGACACTCCCGTGGTGACGCGTTTCCTGGAGCCATCGAATAGCAAGCCTGTGATCGATGTGATGAAGCCGACACAGGCCGTTTACCAACTTGTCTTTCGGCACACGATTGCGATTGGCGAAACGCATCGCATCCCGGACCTGGAGATGGCCCTCGCGTCAAAATTTGCTGCGATGGTTTCGCCAAACCGTTCGCCCGATAAGAAGATGATCGATGGAGGCGATTTCATCAACGTGGTTCGACATAACCGCGCCGAGATTGATATCGCTAAACTTAAGCGCCTGGCGGACAAGGTATATCCTGACGGCGCGGCAGAAATTGAGCGCATGATCCAGGACATCGACGCTGGCCGCACGCTCAAGTTATGAGAGAACCGCTTAACGGAGACATTAATGGTCACAGCATCCGCCAACGGGCAACGCACCGGCCACGTCGTTCAGGTGATCGGCTCGACCTTTGACGCCGAGTTTGAGGAAGGACACCTGCCGGAAATCTATAACGCCACCCGAATCGACGCCGATAACAAGGGCGTGCGCCTGCGCCTGACGGGCGAGGTCCAGCAGCACCTGGGTGGCAACCGCGTTCGCTGCGTGGCCCTGGGTTCGACCGACGGTCTCGTCCGCGGCATGCCCGTCGTGGATACGGGCGCCCCGGTGACCGTGCCCGTCGGCAAGGAGACGCTGGGCCGCGTCTTTAACCTGCTGGGCGAGCCCGTCGACGACCGCGGCCCCGTGAACGCCACCGAGTTTCGGCCCATCCATCGTGCGCCGCCGCCGCTCGCGGAGCTTTCCCCCAAGACCGAACTGTTCGAGACCGGCATCAAGGTCATCGACCTGCTCACGCCGTTGGTGCGTGGCGGCAAAGCGGGACTGTTCGGCGGCGCCGGTCTGGGCAAAACGGTCATCCTCACCGAGCTGATCGCGCGCATCGCCAGCCAGCACGGCGGTTACTCCGTGTTTGCCGGCGTCGGCGAACGTACCCGTGAAGGCAATGACCTGTGGCTGGAGATGCAGGAGACCAAGATCGGCAACACCGGCCGCTCCGTCATCACGCAGACGGCCATGGTTTTCGGACAGATGAACGAGCCGCCCGGGGCGCGGCTGCGCGTGGCCCTGTCGGCCTTGACCATGTGCGAATGGTTCCGCGACTCCACCGGCGCCGATACGCTTTTGTTCGTCGATAACATCTTCCGCTTTTCGCAGGCCGGCTCGGAAGTCTCGGCGCTCCTCGGCCGCATGCCTAGCGCCGTCGGCTACCAGCCGACCCTGGCCACGGAGATGGGCGAACTCCAGGAACGCATTACCAGCACGACCCGCGGCGCCATCACCAGCGTCCAGGCCGTTTACGTCCCCGCGGACGACCCGACCGACCCGGCCCCGGCCAACGCGTTCCAGCACCTCGATGCCTTCATCTACCTGGAGCGGAGTATTTCCGAGAAGGGCATCTACCCGGCCATCGATCCGCTGGCCTCGAACAGCCGCATCCTCGACCCGCAATACGTCGGCGCCGAGCATTACGCCGTGGCCCGCCGCGTGCAACAGATCTTGCAGCGTTACCGCGAACTGCAGGACATCATTGCCATTCTCGGCGTCGAAGAGCTTAGCGAAGAGGACAAACAAGTCGTCGCCCGCGCCCGGCGGATCGAGCGTTTCCTGTCGCAGCCGTTTATTGTGGCCGAGGCCTTCACCAATCGACCCGGCAAGGTGACCCCGCTGGCCGAGACGATTCAGAGCTTCAAGGAGCTCTGCGACGGCAAATGGGATAGCTTGCCCGAGAGTGCTTTCATGTACGTGGGTGGTATTGAAGAGGCCGCCGCGCAAGCCAAGCGCATGGCTGAGGGGGGCTAATTCCCATGGATGCTGGCCAGCGCAGTCTGCAATGTGTCGTGGTTACCCCCGAGCGTGCCGTGCTCGACGAGCCGGTCGATTTCGTCGTCTTGCCGCTTTACGACGGCGAGCTGGGCGTGCTGCCGGGCCGGGCTCCGTTGATCGGCCGGCTTGGTCCCGGGGAACTGCGCCTGCGCCGGGGTGATGCAATACGGCGTTTCTTCGTAGACGGCGGTTTCGCCCAGGTGCGCAATAACATCGTCACGGTGTTGACGCCGCGCGCCGTGCGCGGCGAAGACATCAACACCCAGGCCGCCACGCAAATGCTTGAAGCCCCGTCCACACCGGCCGCGTCGCTGGAAGAGCGCGTCGCCCAGCAAAAAAACCAGCAGCGTGCTCGGGCCCAACTGCGTGTCGCCAGGCGGACTCGGGGCGAGGTATGAATGGCCAGGCCCAGCCGCATTTGGAATTGATGAATTTACGGGAAGGCATTTCACAGCAGGCTCGATTGGCACGTGCTGACCACTCACGCCAAGACGGCCACGTGACCATCTTGGTAGCTGCCGATGCATAAGGCCGCGCTTACCGTCAACAGCATTCCGGAGGCTCCAGCAAGAATTCAGCAACTTTTTTCAACTTCGCCAATTCCGCCAAGTGCGTTTGGCGGGCGGTCTATGGTCAACGGCGGACAAAAATGCATAGACCCCCCACCTCCCAAAACCTGGCAAGCTCAATTTTTTTTCGGACACAACCACCGTCGTCGTGTGCGCTTACGGCACCAACTGAGTTTGCCAACCCTGGCAAACTCAGTGGCAAAGTGGCAAACTCAATGACCATCTTGGCCGGCGCGCGCACGACGCAAAAAAGGGAGTTCGAAGTCCGAGCCTTTTTCAGCAGTCTCTCATTGGCGGGCGGCCGGACGCGGCCAATGAACCACTCAGCTAGCAGCTTCAGGTAATGACTTCCAGGATGAGGGATTGCTCCGGCGGCGGGCGGTCGCTGATTGCGCACGCCTGGCGGAGCAGGTCCAGGGCACGGGGCAGGCGCGTCGCGTCACGGTAGTGCAGCTCGATTAGCGGATCTCCTGCCTGGACGGCCTCGCCCCACCTGGCCTTGAGGAGCGCGCCGACGCCGAACTCGATGCGGTCCTCCAGGCGTTCGCGGCCTGCTCCGAGGACCATGGTCGCGCGGCCGACCAGCTCGGCGTCAAGCTTCGTGAGATAACCGGAGCGATCTGCCGCGAAAATGTGCCGTTGCGGAGCAGCGGGCAGGCGCTGGTAATCGTCCACGACGCGCGGATCGCCTCCTTGTTTGGCGATGATGGCGCGGAATTTCTCCAGGCCGCGTCCAGACGTCAAGGCCGCCCGAATCCTGCTCTCTGAATCCTGGGCGGTCGTCGATTCGCCAGCCAAACGTAACATCCGTGCCGCCAGAGCAACCGAGAGCGTTTCCAGATCCTTGGGACCTCTGCCTTTGAGCGTTTCCAGGCTCTCGATGACTTCCAAACTGTTGCCCACAGCCCGGCCCAGCGGCGCATCCATCGCCGTGAGCATTGCTTCGGTGCGCACGCCGTTCGCCTTGCCGATGGCCACCAAGGATTCGGCCAAGGTTCGCGCCTCGGCGCGGGTCTTCATGAAAGCGCCACGGCCGCATTTGACGTCGAGTACAAGCGCGTCAATGCCCTCTGCGATTTTCTTGCTCATGATAGAGGCTGAAATCAGCGGAACGCTTTCCACAGTCGCTGTAACATCGCGCAGGGCATAGAGAACCTTATCAGCAGGCGCGATTTCGGCCGTCTGGCCGATCAGGGCCGCGCCGACTTCATGCAGGGCCGTGCGGAACTCTGTCAAGCTCAGGCCGACGCGGAAACCGGGGATCGATTCCAGCTTGTCCAGAGTTCCGCCGGTGTGGCCCAGACCGCGGCCGGACATCATGGGCACGACCACGCCGCAGGCGGCCACAAGAGGCGCGAGAATGAGCGAAGTCTTATCGCCGACGCCGCCGGTGCTGTGCTTGTCTACTTTGGCGCCGGGAAATTCGGCAAGGTCCAGTTTCACCCCCGAACGCACCATGGCGCCGGTGAGGCAACTGGTCTCCTCGGGGAGCATGCCGCGCAGCACAATCGCCATCAGCAGCGCCGCGACCTGGTATTCCGGCCAGGTCCCGGTCGTGGTGCCGCGGACAAAAGCCTCGATCTCGGCCGCTGTGAGCGTCGCGCCGTCTCTTTTTCTGCGAATGACGTCGACCGCAGGCATTGTCGGCTGGCTCATTCCTTGGTCTCCCCAGCGCGGGCTGGCAAGAAGGGGCGAATGAGCAGATCGTAGGCAATGGCGCCGATCAGGCCGCCGAGGCAGGGCCCCACGATCGGCACCCACAGGGCCGGCGTGGCGAATCCCGTATTTTTGAAACCAGCAACCAGCGTAAACAAACGAGGACCAAAATCGCGGGCTGGATTAATGGCATAGCCGTGCATGCCTCCCCACGAGACGCCGATGGCCACGACGATCAGGCCGATGGCTAGGGGTTGCAGTCCCGGCGGCACCGGCTGGTTGTCAGGATCGGTGATGGCCAGGATCAAGCCGAGAAGCAGCGCCGTGCCGATGGTCTGATCGAGCAACGCGAATCCCCAGGGGGCCTCCGGGAAGGCAGGAAAGGTCGCAAAGACACCGGCGGTCTTGCTAAGGTCAGGATCGAATTCCCGAAACGCCGGCAGGTAATTGACATACACCAGTGCTGCGCCCACGAATGCGCCTGCGACCTGAGCGATCATGTAAGGAAAGACTTTGCCCCAGGGAAATCCGCGGAAGACAGCCAGCGTCAAGGTCACGGCCGGGTTGAGATGCGCGCCGCTGATGCGGCCGGCCACACAGATGCCCAGGAAAACGGCGAGACCCCAGCCGAGCGTAATATTCGTGTAGCCTCCCTTGACCACTTCGCCCGGCACACCGCTGCCGAATAAGTTCACCATGGCCACCACGCCGTCGCCCAGCGCCAGCAGCACCATGGTGCCGAGGAACTCGGCCGATAGTTCGCCGGGCAGCCTCCCCTTGGCTTTCATCGTCACTCCCGCCCGATAGGTCCGTAGTCCGTAGTCCGTAGTCAGTAGAAAGAGTATAAGGCCATAGCAGTTACACGCAAGCTAATGCTTAGTTTGCTACTGACTACTGACTACTGGCTGCGGACTATCGAAGGAGCATGCATCATGAAAGTGGTCGAAGTGCGCGATAAATTCGGCCTGGATTCCCTTACGGTTACGGAGAAGCCGGAGCCGCGGCCGGGTTCGGCACAGGTGCTGATCAAGATGCGCGCGTGGTCGCTCAATTACCGCGACCTGCTCGTGGTGAAGGGGCTGTACAATCCCAAGTTGCGGTTTCCCTTTGTGCCGCTGTCGGATGGCGTCGGGCACATTGCCGCCGTGGGCGAAGGTGTTTCGCGCGTCAAGGTGGGCGATCGCGTAGCCGGCATCTTCATGCAACGCTGGCTTTGCGGAGACGTTAACGAGGCAAAGGCCAGGACCGCGCTGGGTGGCGGCGGCGAGGGCATGCTGGCCGAATATGTCGTCTTGCACGAGGATGGCGTCGTCCATGTTCCGGAGCATCTCAGCGACGAGGAAGCCGCGACTCTGCCGTGCGCGGCGGTGACTTCCTGGCATGCCCTCATTAGCGAAGGGAACGTCAAGGCGGGGGACAGCGTTCTGGTGCAAGGCACGGGGGGCGTGTCCATCTTTGCGCTGCAATTCGCGCGGCTGAGCGGGGCGCGCGTGATCGCCACCTCCAGCAGCGATGCCAAACTCGAACGCGCGCTCCGGCTCGGCGCTTCCGACGGCATCAACTACAAGACCACGCCGGACTGGGAAGAGAAGGCTCGCGAACTGACGGGCGGCAGCGGTGTGGATCACGTCGTGGAAGTCGGCGGCGCCGGGACCTTCGCCAAATCACTGCGTGCCGTGCGCATGAATGGCCGGATTTACCTGATCGGCATCCTTTCCGGAGGCGGCGGGCAGGTGAATCCGACGCCGATCCTGATGAAAAACGCGCGCGTTCAGGGAATTTATGTCGGCAGCCGGGAGATGTTTGAAGCGATGAACCGAGCCATTGCCTTGCACAAGCTTCGCCCGGTGGTCGATCGCGTATTCGGTTTCGGGGAGATTCGCCAAGCGCTTCAGCACATGGAGAGCGGCGCGCATTTCGGCAAGATCTGTCTGAAAGTCTAGCGGTCCAGCAACTCTGGAATGACGGATGATCCAGATCGTTTAACCCGGAGCCAGCGGCGACGGCGAACGAGTTAGCTGAGGCGCCGTCGCCGCTGGCTCCGGGTTAAACGAGCCACCAATGAACGATTAAGGCAGGGTAGGTCAGGACTTCGATCCTGACAGATGAGGCGAGTCACTACAGCGCCAACGCCAGCAGTTCATGCCCGGTAAGCTGCGCCTGAAACGCGCACCCGAGCGCATAACTGCCGTCGGACTGCGGCATCACGTGCGTGACGCGCACGGTGACGATGCGCTGCATAAAAGGTCCCGCCTCGTTGGTCAGGACCAGCACCAGGGAGGCGCCAACTTCGGGCGGCCGCTGCACCGCCAGCTTGATGCCGCCGGCGGAGATATTATGAATGGTCGCCGGCTGGGAATCCGAACCGGCGGCGCTGCGTGCCTGGCACGACGTTGCCGGGTTCGGAGAAAACCGGGGCACGGAGCGGCGGTCGGGGCCGCTGGAGTTAGCTGATTTCGAGTCCATCGAGCCTATGCGAGTCCTGGGCAAATGGCGATGTCAAGCCATTGCCATCGTAGCAGGGGAACGGCGGCAAGCAAGCAGCAAAATGGTGAAAGTTTCTGTTCCTGGGCAATTCAAGGCGGCGCGGCTTTCGCACGGCTGCGCGCCTTGCTATAAGTAAAGGTAGCGTCAGCGCGGCTGAACCGGCATTCCCCCAGAGAACAGGCAGCCATGCAGTTCCAGTTCGACATGTCCTCCCGGCATTATCCGCCTCTGAACGCGGCGGCGCCGCCGGCAACAGAGACGGATGCCATCTTACGGCAGCTGGTCGAGATTCAGCGCGAGCAGCTTGCCAGCCTGAAAGCGCTTCTCGGCGCCCATGACGGAGCCGCACGCTGGCGGGCTTTCCTGGCGCGCTGGCGCAATGACTTCCCGGAGTTATCCGACGCCTGCAAGCAGGCCATGCCCGTTCTGGAAAAGATGTATGGCAAGCTCATCGCAGAAATGACCGAGCACCTGAGTCAGAGCAACGCCGAAGATCTTGACAACGATTTTACGCTGCAGGACTTCCTGGATCGCTACGGCATCCGCTTGAGTCAGCTCGGCAGCATTCTGAACATGGTGGCACCCTTTGCGGAAGCCGGCTCGCCCAGTGAATCGGCTTAGCAGCTGTGGCGGCGAGTTTTCCGAGCAGAACCGGCACCACGGGGCTTGTCCCCGTGGACTGGTGACTGCCAGCCAGATCTGTTGCATCGAGAAGTTGTCGCCGCCACGGGGCTTGTCCCCGTGGAGCGACGATTGTCAGCCGCGCCATCAGTCGTTGCTCCACGGGGACAAGCCCCGTGGCGGCCATCAGTATGTATGCAGCGGTTACTGGCCGTCAGTCATCGATCCACCGGGACAAGCCCGGCGGAGTCGTTCCTGCAAAATCCCGCACGCTGATTTATTGATTTATTGAACGGGCGCTTCCTGGCGGTCGAGCGCCGCGCGCACCATCTGCACCAGCTCCTCCGGTCGATACGGCTTGCTGACAAAGCCGACGAGTTGCTCGCTGCTGGTCGTCTCGCCGACATGATCGGCCGAGTAACCGCTGGCGAACAGCACGCGCACCTGCGGATCGATTTCCACCAGGCGCTGGAAGGCGTCGCGGCCGGACAGGCGCGGCATGGTCAGGTCGAGAACGACAAGCCTGATTTGTTCGCGCTGCGCTTGATAGACCTCGACCGCCTGCACGCCGTCTTCGGCAAGAAGAACTTGATAGCCGAACTTCGCCAGAATCATGCGCGCCAGGTCGCGCAGGATTGCCTCATCGTCCACGAGCAGGATCGTTTCGGTGCCGCGATAGGACGGCGACAACGGCAAGGTGGGTGTGCACACCAGGCTGTCATGGCTGGAGCGCGGCAGATAAATGTCGAAACGCGTGCCCCGTCCCACCTCGCTGTAGCAATCCACCCAGCCGCGGTGTTGCTTGACGATGCCGAAGACAACCGCCAACCCCAGGCCGGTGCCGCGGCCCTGGCCCTTGGTCGTGAAGAACGGCTCGAAAATGCGCGCCCGGATCTCCGAGGGAATGCCCAGGCCGGTGTCCTCGACCCGCAGCCGCGCGAAGGGGCCGGGGCGTGCCTCCAGGTGCAGGCGCGGATACTCATCATCCAGGTGCACGTTTTCCGTTTTTATCAGCAGCCTGCCCCCCTGCGGCATGGCGTCGCGCGCGTTCAGGCACAGATTCATCAACACCTGGTTCATCTGTCCCGGATCGGCCTGCACGAGCCACAGGTCGTCTGGACAATCGATCTGCAGGGTAATACGCGGATCGAAGGTGCGCTGCAGCAGTCCCACAACTTCTTCAATAACGCAGCGCAGACTGGTGGGCTGCGGACGTAACAGCGTTTGCCGGGAGAAGCCGAGCATTTGCCGCGTCAGGATGGCGGCGCGCTCGGAGGCTTTTTCCGCAGAGCGGAGCAGGTCGCGATTGGGATCGTCGGCCGGCAGGCTGGAGATCACCAGAGACAAGTTGCCGACGATCGCCGTCAGCAAGTTGTTGAAATCATGCGCCACGCCTCCGGCGAGCTGGCCGACGGCTTCCATTTTCTGCGCCTGCCGGAGCTGCGCCTCCAGGGCACGCTGTTCCGACACGTCCCAGAAGATGCCCAGGACGCCGATGTTGCGGCCCTGATCGTCCTTGACCGGTGTTTTGACCACACGCACCGTGCGTATCTTGCCGGCGACAGGGTTTTCCTCCTCCAGTTCCAGACGCTTGCTATCATGGAGGACCTGGCGATCGTCGGCCCGGTATTTTTCCGCCAGGCGCGGCGGGTAAAAGTCGAGATCGGACTTGCCGACGATCTCCGCTTCGGAAAGTCCCAGCGCCGCGGCGAAGGGGCGGTTGACGGCCACGAAGCGCAACTCCGTGTCCTTGAGGAAAATGCTTTGTTCTAGGTTCTCGATCAACGTCCGGTACTTGGCCTCGTTGGCGCGGATGGTTTCCTCGGCGCGGACGCGGTCGCTGATGTCCTCGATGGTGCCTTCATAGTAGAGGACCGCTCCGTCCTTGCCGCGCACTGCGCGGGCATTTTCACGCACATAAATCACCGACTGGTCGCGCCGCCGCCAGGTGTTCTCCAGGCCGTGGATTTCGTCTTTACGCTCCAGGTGTTCCCGGAACTGGCTGCGCGGATAGGAGGACAGGGCTACCTGCTCTTCCAGGTTCAGCGCCGTCAATTCTTCGAGCGAGGCAAAACCGAGCATCTGCACAAATGCGGGATTGGCCAGCAGCGTGCGGCCGTCGGGCGTAGTCCGGTAGATGCCGATCGGCACGTCTTCAAAAAGTTGGCGATAGCGTTCCTCGCTGGCACGCAGGGCAACTTCGGCCTGGGTGCGCTGGGTAATGTCGTGGGCCAGCACGAGCCGCGCAGGCCGGCCGTCGAAGGGGAAATCATGGATGGCAATCTCGACATCGATAATGCTGCCGTCCTTCTTGCGATGGCGCCGGGCGCCTGTCTTTCTGATTTTGGTGGAGGAGTTGGCCGCGTTATCAGCGGGAGCCACTTCGCCGGGCGTCTGCAGATCTGCGGTCGTCATGCCGAGGAATTCTTGTTTCGTATAGCCGTAACAATCGGCGGCCGCATCATTGACGGCGAGGAAGGCGCGGGTCTGGGTGTCATAAAGCCACATGGGGTGGGGATTATTCTCGAAGAGTGCGCGGTAATGTTCCTCGCTGTGCCGCAGCGATTCCAGGGCCTGCTGCCGCTCGCCGATGCTCGCGGCCAGAACCAGCACGGTGATGGCGACCACCACGAGAAACGCCTCGAGGAGGATCACGCTTTGCTGCAGGGAGGGGCCGGCGAAAGAACCGATGCGGTGCAGTGTGCACCAGATGCCAACGAAGGCCACCAGCAAGGTTGCCGTGACGGCACCGCGCAGGCCGAAACGAACTGCGGCCCAGACCAACACCGGGAAAACCAGGTAAGGCTCGGGAGAATGAATCCCCAGCGATTTTGCCGGCCCGGCGAAGACGACCAGGCACACCAGCACCAGCGCGCCGAGCAGGCCGACGGTTTCGAAGGCGCTGCGCGGCAAACTCCGCAACCGCCCCGGCGCTGCCCAGGTGAGCAGCACGGGAGCCACCACGAGGTCGCCCAGCATGTGGGCCAGGCGCCACGCCCACCAAGCCGATCCGGAGGAGCTCCAACCGTCGATGCCGAGAACCGCTGTGCTGACCCCGCAGAGCAAGGCGCTGGCGAGGGTGGTCAGGCAGGCGGCCAGTAGGATCAAGCCCAGAACGTCTTGAAGTCGTTCCAGCGAATTGCGAAAACCGTCGCCGCGGCGCAGGAGCCAGGCGCCTGCAAGGGCTTGCAAGGTATTGCTGACGGCTACCGCGATCATGAGGCTGGCGGACGCGCCGCCGGCCCGGGCGAGGAAGAATTCCGCAGCAAAGATGGCCGGCCAGAAGCGGTAACCAAAGAGAAGCAGGGCCGCCAGCGCGCAACCGCTTGCCGGCCAGAGTGGCGGGGCGGCGCCATGCTCAAAGGGCACAATCGGCACCAGCAGGCCAGCGCCGTAACAGGCAGCGAAAATACCGACCTGGGTAACGGCATAGGCGAATGACGAACGGCCGCCGCTGGGCTGCGCTGACTCCGCAGGCGCGGGCGCGGCCTGCAGGCGCGGCAACCCGGCAGGCGGGGGAGAGAGTTCAGGGGTAAGTCGGATAAGGGAACTCATCACAGGCCCGCGCGCGTGGATTTTCCGGCAAGATCTGTCAAGAGACGAGCATCTGCATTCACTATAGTTTAGCTTTTGAGCGCGGCGGGCGCCTGCCGGCATCCTCGACAGCACATTTGTGATTTCAGCGACCCCATCAATGACCTTGCGGCATATGCTTGTGCCTGAAATGGGCCGCGATTCTTTTCGAGCCGTATTTTTCCGACCTGGCACGGAATTTGACCAAACTTGCCGCGTGCCCGGCGCATGGCGCGCCAGACCGCGAATTCAAGTCAATGAGTGGAGGGAGTGATGGCCAAAAAGTATGGAAAGAAATCTCAGAAGACCGTCAAAAGCGCCATGCACAAGTACAAGCACGGCAAATTGAAGAGCGGCAAGTCCGGGAAAAAGGTCGCCAGCCGGAAGCAGGCCATTGCCATCGGCCTCTCCGAAGCACGCCAGAAGGGGGCCAAGGTGCCGGCAAAGAAGAAAAAGAAATAAGCGGCGCGTGACTCACGAATTCTTGCCCTGCAAACGTTCCCAGCGTCTCTTGCGCACCCTGTAAAAGAGAACCGGCAAGAGCAAGTCGATGACTTCGTCGGCAATCAGAATTCCGCCCAGGACCGGCGCCGCCATTGGTCTGATGATCTCGGCGCCAATACCGCTCGCCCACAGCATGGGCGCCAGGCCCAGGACAATGGTCCCCTCCGTGAGCAACTTCGGCCGCAAGCGGTGTACGGCCCCGTCCATGACTGCCTGGCGCAGCCGCTCCAGAGAGATACTGGCCAGCCCGCCGGATCTGTCTACTGCCTCGCGCAGATAAACGAGCATAATGATGCCGGTCGAGGTGGCCATGCCGAAGCAGGCGATATAGCCGACCCAAATGGTTGTCGAGAAGTTGTAGCCGAACAGCCACTGGAAGAAGACGCCGCCGGCCAAGGCGCCCGGCACGGCCAGCAGCATAAGCACGGCGTCGGCGATGTCGCGATAGGTCCAGTACAGGATGAAGAAGATCAGACCCAGCACCAGCGGCAGGACGAGGAGCAATGTGTTGCGCGCCTTGAGCTCATGCTCAAACTGGCCGGTCCACTCGAGATAGACTCCGGCCGGCAACGGCACCGTCTGGGCCACGACACGCCGGGCCTCGTCCACGAATTCCAGGAGACTGCGGTCGCGGACATTGCAGTATACATAGTTGCGCAGCATGCCATTGTCGCTCTTGATGGTTGCCGGCCCTTCGGCAACACGGATGTTCGCGACTTCCGAGAGCGGCACGAAACGCGGTTTCATCTTGACGCCGGCGGCGCCGGCAGAACCGGAAGCGGGCACGAGAAGGTTGCCGATCGATTCTTCGCTTTCGCGGCTGGCGCGCGGGTAACGCACCGTGACGGGATAGCGCTCGCGGCCCGCAACCAGGGTTGTGGCGATCTTCCCGCCCAGCGCCGTCTCCACCAGGTCGTTGATATCGCCCGCGCTCACGCCCTGGCGCAGCGCCCGCTCGCGGTCGACGCGGATTTCGAGATGACCCTTGTTGCGCGGGGGATCGGCCTGCACGTTAACGGCTCCCGCCACCCCCTTGATCGCCGCGGCAATGCGCTGAGACGCGGCGACCACGTCGTCGAGGTTCCGGCCAAGGACGCGAATGCCCACGCTGGTGTTCACCCCCGTGTAGAGCATGTCCACGCGATTCTGGATCGGCATCGTCCACACGTTCGTCCAACCGGGCATCTGCATGGCCCGGTCGAGCTCGCCGCCGGAGCTGTTCAGCTCGGAGCGCTCGAGGCGCCAGAGCAGGAGCCGGCCGGCAAAGGGCCGGGCCAACTCCGTCTGCAACGCCAGCAGCGCCGGCTGAGCGTCGAGCTTGAGCGCAGCCGACGCGCCCCGCACTCCATGATGGTGCTGACCGGACGCCTGCACTTCGCCGCCTCCTGCCGGCGGTACGCTCAAGCGCCGTAATTCTTGCATGGCTTCCACGAGCGTTTGATCCTTGACAGTGGCTCGGCTTAGGAATTCTTGAAGGATCAGCCGTGTGTACAGCACCGGCGCCCGTTCGAGGAGTTCGCCGTCCAGCTTCTCCACATGGCCAAGCCACATGGATCGGTACCGCGATCCAACGGCGGCATACATGCGCGCGTAGAACGTGGCCGGCTTTCCGCCCAGGGAGGTCTGCAAACCCCTCAAGAAACGCACCGCCACGCCGGAACGATCCTCGAATAAGTCCACTTCCGGGGCGACCCAGCGCAGCTCCGCCATGGCGCGCGCTGTTTCGTGAGCAATACCCGTGACGTCCTCGAGCGCCGGCGCCATGGCCAGTTGCTGCAACAGATAGGGGGAGAGCCTCTGGACCAAAATGGTAATATCCGATGCCGTCACGGAGCGTTGCAGGTGCCGGTTGTCCTGCAGCAATACCGCCATCTTCTCGAGCGCTGCCCGAGCGAGCGCGCGGCCCAGATCGCGAATAAATTCCTGGTTGCGCTGAAAGGCATATTCGCGCATCTGCGCGTCGTAGCTCGGCAGCGCGGCCGAGACGGCATCTTTCAGGAGGGCTGTTCGGGCCGCGTCATCGGCGAGCGGCTCGATGAGGTCCTTCTTCAGCAAGCTATCCAGAATAGCCACCGCCTGGCGCTCGGCGTCCCTGTCGCGGAGCTTGCGCTGGGGCCAGAACTCCTGCGGCCGGAAGTTGACCATGGTTTCGATCATGTCCATCGGCGCAGGATCGCTGGCGGTCTCGGCGCGGCCGGCCTTGCCAACCACCATGTCCACTTCCGGAAAGCGGCACAGGATCATGTCGCGCGCCTTCAGATCATCCCCTGACTGCACGACCGAAGCACGCGGCCAGCTAATGGGCATGTCCATGACCATGCCCTCATCGAGCGGCGTCGTGCGCTCATAACGAAGCGGCGTGATATTCTGGTCGGCGACCAGCGCGAGGACGATGAGGCCGAGGCACGCCGCCAGCCGCGCGGGCCAATGCCGCAACGCCAGCGCCGTCGCGCTCAGGCTAATGAAGAGCGTGGCCAGGAAGAGCCAGCGGATGCCGAGCGGCGCCAGTCCTATCAGAAGCGTCACGCTGATGATCCACACGAGCGCCGCCGGGCGATCGAGCAGATAATGCAGGACCGGCCGATAGACCTCGATCACGCTGCGCACGATCCAGCTCTCCGTCTCACGACGCAGCCTGCCTTTGATGAATATCGTGCACAGGGCCGGGACGAGCGTGATGGCCAGCACGGCCACCGCCGCCAGCGCGAACGATTTTGTGAAAGCGAGCGGGTGAAACATCTTGCCGTCGATGCCCCCCAGGGCGAAGACCGGCAAGAACGACAACAGCATGATGACCACGGAGAAGAAAATCGGCCGGCCCACAGTGAGACAGGCCGGGAGCACCAGGTGGCGAATGTCGCCGCGCACTTTTTCGTCGCCGAAATTGTCTTTCAAATGATGCATGACGTTTTCCGCCATGACGATGGAGGCGTCCACGAGCACGCCAATTGAGATGGCAATGCCCGCCAGCGACATGATGCTGGTCTGGATATCGGCGATGCCGAGCTTGCGCAGTGTCCACATCATGGCGAAGGAAGCCAGCGTGGCGAGCGGCAGGGTGACGGCAATGATGAACGAGGTGCGCAGGTGCAGCAGCACCAGGAAGACGCAGATGGCCGCCGTGACGATCGCCTCGGTCAGGCTGGCGGTAACCGTGTGAATGGCGGCGTGAATGAGCGGCGTGCGATCGTAGAAGGGGACGATGCGCACGCCGGGGGGCAGGCCGACCTGAAGCTCTTCGATCTTCTGCTTCAGACGTTGCGTGACTTCGAGTGGGTTTTCGCCCTGGCGCATCAGCACCACGCCGCCGGTTACGTCGTTGCCGTCTTTTTCCAGCACGCCGCGGCGTGGCCGGGCGCCCAGGCCAATGGAGGCGACGTCGGCAAGCCGCACGGGGGGACCCGCTGGGGCGGCAACCAGGATGTTCTCCAGGTCACGCAGCGCCCGCCTGGAGTCGAACGCGGCGGTTGAGTCAGCCGGCGCTTGGCCGATCCAGCCGACGCCGCGAACGATGTACTCGGCATTGCCCTTCAAGATCACGTGACCGCCGACCGCGGAGTTCGAGCGCGACACCGCGTCCGTCACGGCTGCCAGCGTGATGCCCCGCAGGCACAGCCGATTGGGGTCCACGACAACCTGATATTCCGTCTGGTATCCGCCTACGCTGGCGACCTCGGCCACGCCCGGCACCGAGGCAAGTTGCGGGCCCACGTACCAATCCTGCACGGCGCGCAACCGGCCCAGGTCCAGATTGTCTCCTTCCACGGTGTACCAGTAGATTTGCCCGGTGGCCGCGGCATCGGGCGCCAGGCTCGGCGCTACCCCCGGCGGCAACACGCCGGACACGCGTGTGAGCCGCTCGCTTATTTCCTGGCGGGCGGCGCGGACGTCCCTGCCGTCTTCAAAAATGATGCTGATCATCGAAAAATTGAATTCGCTCGCTGAGCGAACGACGGGCACCCCCGCCAGTCCCTGCAACTGCAGGCCGAGCGGATAGGTGACCTGCGTCTCAATCTCCTGCGCGCTATGGCCCGGCCATTCCGTGAAAACAATGACCTGATTCTCGGACAGGTCCGGGATGGCGTCCATCGGCGTGTGATAGACCGCGTAGATGCCCCAGAGGGCAAGCAACAGCCCTGCCACGATGACCAGGAAACGGTTGCGGATCGAGAAGCTAATGATGCGCGCGATCATGGAGGCTAGTGCTCATGCATCTTTGACAAATACTTGCTCGGATTCTTTTTGAGCGCCGCCTCGCAGCCCGCGCAGCACAGGAAAATGACCCGGTCACCGATGAGCAAGCGTGTCGGGGTGCCCATGGAGCCAAGCGGCTTGTTCGTGACCGGGCAATACCCCTGCTTGACCGCCAGGGCGCGGTCTGCAGGCGTGAGTTCGAGTAAGCCCGCGGTCTGGGCCGCAGGCAACACGGAGGGAGTGTCCGCGGCTTCGCCAGCGCGTGCCGCCCCAAAATAGGTTGCCGCCGCGCCGCGATTGAGCTGCGTTTCCGCGTCGATCAGGAATGCCCCGGTGCTGGCCACGCGCTGGCCCGCTTCGAGGCCGCGCACAACCGGATAGAAATCGCCGCAGCGAGGGCCGACAACCACCTCCACGCCGTCGAACATGCCCGGAGCGCTTTCGACATACACGACTTTGCGCACGCCGGTGTCTATCACCGCGCTCTCCGGCAGCGCCAGACACAGCCCGCGCCGCAACAGGGTTTGCTCCCCGGCGGCTCTCAGCAGCGGCTCCATTGCAGCCCAAGCATCCGCGCCCACCGGATTGCAGAGTGCATGAGCTAAGAGAGCGACGTTCATACGATTGCGCCATCCTTCAGCCGCGACCCTCGCCAGCGCCGCGCCGGCCGTCGCCGGCACCTGGATGTGCACCGTAAGCGCCATCCGTGGACGCAATCGCCCCTGCGGGTCCTTCAAGTCCAGCCAAACGCCGAGCGTGCGGCTCTCGCCATTAAGCTGGCCGGCGAGCGCCCGGACCTTGCCTGTGAACGGAGCTTCAGCGGCAAAGGCTTCGCTGGTGGCTTCCACGGCTTGACCTTCGGCCAACAACGGCATGTCCTTCTCGAACACTTCTGTTTGCACACTCACCTCGGGAGCAGTCGCGCCGGGAGACAGGCGCGGTTCTGACTCCACGACACCGACCGACGTGACCTCGATCACCAATGGCTGATAGAGGATGGGCGAGGTGCGGATTCCGGCTAGCTGCAGGCGGTACGGTGAAACCTGCATCCGTGTGAGCACGCCGTTCGGCAGCGGCACGGCCTCGCCGCGCTTGCGGCGCACCAGGTTCATGTTGCACACGGGACACTTGCTGGGCCAGTCGGAGAGCACGCCCGGACACATGGGACAGTAATACTCGGTGTCCGCCGATGCCGCGTGCATGGTCTCGGCGGTTCGGCCGCGCGTGAGCCGGTCCCAATAATTGCGCAGCATGTCCCACTTGCCCACTACCACAAACGCCACCAGAAGCACCACAAAGAAGCGCAGGCGGACCTGGAGCACCCGCACTGTCAGGACCAGGCGCGTCCACGCCGAGCGTGCTTGCCGCGCAGTCGCGCGGGGCGGAGTTTGGTTGAACGGTTCAGAGAGTCGCTCGGATACGGACATGCAATTCCAATTCAGGAGCAAGGCGTTAATTGCCCTTTGCCGCCGCCTGTTTTTCCTTGTTCTTCAGCATCATGGCATGGTCCCAGTGCTCCAGCATCTCGTAGTCTTCGTGGCGAATTACCCAAAGGGGGTCGATGCCAATGATGACATAGCGAGCGGTAATTTCCTCACGGGGATGTGTCAGGACGAGCCGGACTGCATAGCAGCGCGGGCCGTCGCCCGGGGCCTCGCCGAGGATGTCATACCGGTCTAGTTTTTGCCCAGGCTTACGGATTGTGTCGGACATCTGGATGGCCGGCGACGTGCCCGGAATGCGGTCCCCCTCCAGGCGGTCTTGCTGCCATGCCTGCAGAGCACTATCCAGGGCGGCATGGGCTTGATCCGCCTGCGGAATGAATTTCTCATAGCCCCCGCCACTGCGCGCGCAGCCATAGCCGAGGAGGCCGGCTAGCCCCCAAAGCAAAGTTTGCCGCCACAGTCTTGTCCGTGAAATTACCATGTGCCGCCTTGCTACTGGCCGCTGACGGCTTTGTATTCTTCCTCGCTGTACACCCAGAGCGGATCCTTGCCGATCACGATGTAGCGGATGGTTTTTTCTCCCGGCGGCTGCTGCAGCGTCAGCTTGACGGAAAAGCTTTGCCCACCCGGGTCCGCCTCCGCGCTTAGCACCTCGTACCTGGCGAGCTTGGCGCCTTTCTTCCAACGGCTGTCGACCGCATTTACCTTCGGCGACACATTCGTGATCTGGTCGGACTCGCCGTTCTGCCAGGCTGTCAGGGCCTCGTCCAGCGCCTTTCGGGCGCGGTCTTTTGCCGGCACGAACTCGTTCGTGCTCCGCGTCGAGCAGCCGGCAGCGCAGCACACGACAAGAATGCACGGGACGGCCAGCAAGCACACGGTTCGGTTTTGTATTTGCAGCATCTGTTTCCCCCTGATCAAAACTCGAGAATGGTCTCGCCGCGGTTGCGCGTGCCGAGCGCGCGCCAGGTCTTCAGGTCGATGGTGTTGGAGATAAAGCGCACGCCGCCGTCGCCGAGCAGGCAGTTGACTCCCCCCGTATGTGCGCTGGAGGGCGGCACGACCATGGCCATGTTCGCCATGTTGCCGGGGAAGCCGACGCCCGCGCAGGTGAGCGTGTTGGGCGGCGCCACGTGATTGTAGGTCGTGCAACACATTTCCCCCATGACCCAGCTAAAGCCCTGCTTGCTGGTAAGCGGCGTCGCCGTCAGCGGGTTCAGGCCCTGGCAGGTCTGGTACGCCGCGTCGAGCGTGTTCTGGTTCGGCATGGTGAACATGTCGGTGCGCGGGTCGGGCGTGCCGGTGCCGCGGCGCTTCTCGCTGAAGACCACGGTGTTGGAAGTGCCATCGAGGATATCCGCGATGCGCACCTTGCTCAGGTAATAGAAAACGCCGGTCGGCGTTTCCGTGGGCGCAATGGTGCTGGACAGCGACTCGCTCAGATCGCACAGGAACGTCGTACCGAGGTTGGCGTAATAGTTGTTCTGCCCGGGCCAATCGGCCGGCTGCCCGGCCGGATCGGAAGGACACAGGTAGGTCGGCACCGGACTCCGGCAAGCATCCGCGTTTTGCCGCGCCGGGTTTTGCCACGCCGGCATGAAATTAATAACCCCGCCCATGCCCGGCGTTTCCGGCGGCCAGGTGAAATCGATCGAATTATAGAGGTTGTCCTGCTCGATAAACGGCAACAGCAGGGCATGCTGCGACCAGCGCGGATAGACGGGTGTCCCCGGCCGGCTCGTCCGGTAGTCCGGCCCCTTGCCGAACGGGAAACGGCCATAGGCATCGTGATAATTGTGCAGGCCGAGGCCGATCTGCTTGAGATTGTTCTGGCATTTCATGCGATTGGCCGCCTCACGCACCTTCTGCACGGCCGGCAAAAGCAGCCCGACCAGGATGGCAATGATGGCGATAACCACGAGCAGTTCAATGAGTGTGAAGCCCGATCTGCGATGGACCATGTTTGTTACTCCGAGATCAAAAAAGGTCTAAGAAAAATCATAGAGGACAAGGCACGTTGTGCGCGCGTAGTAATTATTTGAGCCGGCAAAGAACGTTGGCCGCAGGCTTCCGGGTGAGTTGACGAGACTCCTGATTCATCCAGGAGTCCAATCGCTGGCCGGACTTACTTTTCCAAGTATCGCCCGGTTGCTCTCTTCTTTGAAGGAAATCCCCGGACTCCGGCGCGCGCTGCCCTGCGCTTCGACTGCGTCGTCCTGCTTGGCCTGCCTGCCGTATGCGGAAGAGTCTAACGGGGCGGATGATAGATTGCCAGATGGCAATGCAGTGGCTGGGCTGTGATGAGATCGTGGACGAGATAACTCGAATCGCTGTCGGCCGAATCCTGGGTCGCAGGCGTGTAGCCGCAGGTCTCGTTCGGATTGCGGAGCGGAGCCGGCGCTGTTGGTACGGGAGCGGTCGGGGGCGCCTGCCGGGAACACAGCGGCCCGGAGCAAGGCGCACGTCCGTCTCGCGGCACGCCAGGCGACCTTTCATGAAAGCGCGGCGCGTTGCCGTGCGTGGGCATGGCGTGCGAATCCCGGGCAGCCTTGCCGCCGATCATGACATAGTCCCCGCATTCCGCATGCGCCTGCGCTGGAGCAAACACGAAGATCGCCAGGAACGTGACGAGTATTCCGTTCGTCGATCGAATCAGAAAGTTGCGCTTCGGCAATTTCATGCGAACTTGCGGCGAACTACCTGCGCGTATAAGCATTCGGGGCGAATCAGCCTCAGCGGCGAGGCCAACGTTGTGCTTTCTTCTCTCCAAAGCTACAGCGGATGGCATGACATTGCAAGCAAAAATCATCTTGGTCTTGAAGTGGTGTCAAGGTGGGTCGTCCAGGGGCGCGCGGTCGGCCAACGATAGTGCGCATGCCATCGTCCACACCCGGTTCGAAGACGGCCTTTGAGTTTGCCAGTTTGCCAGGTGAGTTTGCCACGGTTGGCAAACTCAGTTTTCGCCATAACCGGCCGGCGACGAATACGTTGCGTCCGAGAAAAAAATGAGTTTGCCAGTTTGCCACGCTTTTTGAGCCGGGGGGGTAGTTGAAGTTTGCCAGGTTCGTGGCCACCTTCTGCACCAAAGGCTTGGCGCTGTTCTGCTCGCGTGACAGGGCCATACAGGGCCACCGTGGCCCTGTTTGGTTGAAAGACATAAATACAGTTATTCCATAGGTTTGCGACACCAAGAAAGCAACCGGGCCAGCGGGCCAACGAAAATAGACATCGCCCCATATCGGCTTGCCATCTGGAGCCGGTCCCCAGATGCGCATTTACTATCTTGCCCAGATTGCGCCTTATTCCGCCCGCCCGCCAAACAAAGAATGGTTCAGTAGCCAGTATGCAGATACCGTGCTGGCTATTGACTACTGACTATTGGCTAATGACTAAATGCCATTGAAGAATTCATTGGAGCCGAGCAGGTTGGCGGTCAGGGTTTGGTCGGACATGCCTTGCTGGAGATGGGTCAGCCAGGCGGCCAGGCCGGCGGGGTCGGCGGGGCGGTGCAGGTACTGGAGATAGCCGGCTGCTACCAGGTCTTGCTCGGCTTCCGGGCTGGCGAGGAGCTGGGAGGCGGCCGTGGCGCGGTCTTCGTGCGTTAGGGCGGCGAGCCAGCCGGATTGGCCGGCGGGGTCGAGGGCACGGTTGAGGACCGAGTGGTAGAGGGCTTGCAGGAAGGCGAGGTTGGTGCTGCCGGCGCGCTGGAAGTATTCGGGGGAGCCGAGCATGATCGCTTTGACTTGCTCGATGTTCGTGCCACTCGCGAGCGCCTGCACGAAGCCGGCTTCGCCAGCCGCGTCGGCGGGGCGGGCCAGGAGCGTCGTGTAGAGATTGTCCACCAGGCGGGTGCGGTATTCCTGGCTCTGCTCGATGGCTGCGGCCACCTGGCTCCGCGGCGTGCCCTGGGTCAGGAGCGTCACCCAGCCGGACAGGCCACCCGCATCGGCGGGCCGGGCGAGGAGCTGTTCG
>DASZFN010001115.1:0-7992 GCA_035939715.1 Gemmataceae bacterium
ATCCCGGCGACCGAGCTTCTTTAAGCTCCTTGATGCTGGCGTGACTCGCGACAAACACTTCCGGCCGGGTGAGCCTGCCCGCGCGCATCAGGTGGCGGCGAACCGGCACCTCTACCCGCCATATGCCGTAGCTGATCGCCACGACGGCGGTCATCGCCACAAAGATCGATAGCGCGAGTCTGCCAGGCGGCACCAAATCGATCAAAACCGATCCGAAGGAATTGTGGATCAGATACAGCGGGTAGGAAATCCCGCCCAAGGTCAATGCCGCACGGCTAAGGCGTGGTCCCGTCTCAATGATGGTGCTTGCATAGATCGCGCCGGCGCCTGCAAGGACGATGGCTCCGGTCAGCCATATATTGGGCCGAACGCGATTGGCGAAAACATCCGAGTCGACGGAGGCACGAATTGCCGCGAAGACGAAGGCAAGTGAGAGCGCAGCAGCCAAAAGCCCGCGATCTACGACGGTACTGCTTTCGCTTCGAACAAGGAATATCGCTATACCGACCGCGAAGTAAGGCGCGAAGTCCAGCACCAGCAAGGTGTGGAGCTCCGGCAACGTCACTAACAGGCCGACAAGCGCAAGGACGAGCCACACCGTTGCAAAGATCCGCAACCGCTGGACGAAGTTACTGCTCCCGACCAGCAGTACCGTCACAGCTACATAAAAGAAGATCTCGTACATGAGTGACCAGTACACGTCATCGATGTAAGGCACGCCGAACAAGTGCGGCACCATCGTGAGGTTTGCCAGGACGACCCAGCCACCGAGCGCAGGACCCACCAATTGCCGGGCGACAACGGTGATGCCGAGGCAGATCACGAACGCAGGCCACAACCGAGCGAACCGCGCAAAGGCAAACTGCCCGCGTGTGCGGCCTGTCGCAGCCTGCGTTATGACGTAACCACTGATCATGAAAAAGAGCGGCACACCCAGATATCCGTAGGACGCGGCGGTCTGGATATCAGGCGCAAACGCAGCAGCGTAGCTGCGATAGTAGAACAGGTGGTGGAACGCCATGACGGCAGCGGCCGCCAGAATGCGCAAGAGATCGATTGCCGCAAATCGTTGTTTGGCTTGCATTAGCTATCCAGCCGCCATGACTTGACCTCAGTCCAACGATTCCTGCGGTCGTGGCTGACGCGAGGCCCTAAGCGCATCTTTTGGGTCTTGGCGCCGCAAGTCGTGTGTCTTCTTTAAGGTCGAGGCCAGAACCAGCAGCTCCCGGGCCTTTGATTGCCGCGTCGGGATACGTCGTTACCAGACAACCCGAACGCCGACGTTAAGGGTGTGGTTGTCGGTGCCGTTGCCAATCGAACCGTCGTAGCGGAGATAAAGTGAGGTCGCCGCCGCGATGCTGGTGCTGGCCAAAAAGCCGATGATGGCTGAGTCGCGCTGCGGCGTTGCGCCGTAGACGGTGAAGGCGTTGGACGGCGCGCCGGCGAAGGCCGCGGTGATCGGCCGGCCGGTGTCGGCGTACTCGTGCATCCAGCCGAGCCGAAGCGCCAGATCGAGCGTTTTGGTGTCGCCCAGCCCGATGGCGCCGGCGAGTTCCGCGCCGAACGTGCTGCGCAGCGAGGTGGTGGTCTGTTGCGCCACGTTGAGGTTGAGAGAATTGGCGCTGCCCCATTCGCTGAAGCCATTCTGGTTCACGGTCGTGACCTGAAAGCGGCCGAACGGCGTCAGTGTCGCCAGAGCCGGCGCATAGATGCCGAGCTTGTAGCCGCTCTCGACCTGGCCCAGGAACTGGTTGGCGCCGGTGCTGCCGTTGGCCGTGCGCGGCTGCAGGCCGGGGATCAGGATCTGGCGCTGCATCTGGTTGCCGGAATAGGCGTAGCCCGCCAGCACGTCGGTGTAGAAGCCGGCTTGCGTGAACGATCCATAGGCCGTGACGCTCACGCTGTCGGACCAGCCGCGGCCCATGAGGCTGTCGACCCACTGGTTGGCCGCTGTGTAGCCCGCGCCGAGGCCGACCAGGAAGCGCGGATCGAGGCGATAGTCGATGCCGGCAGCGCCACCGCCGAAATTGTAGGTGAGTGTCGAGGAGTTGCCGTTGCCGGCGACGCTGCCCAGGCCGCCCAGCGCGCTTGCCCAGCCGCCCCATGGGCTCACCGGATCGCAGCTTTCGATCTCGCAGGCCTGGGCCAGCGCCTGGCGCTGGCCGGCGGCCGCGGCGCTGCCGCGCGCCAGGGCCATCTGTTGGCCGACCGCGTTCATGAACAGCGCGGCGCCCTGAACGTTCAGCGTGCCGAAATCGGCGTAGGGCTGCCCGCTGATGGCGTTGAGCGCGGCCGGTCCCTGCGTGTTGCTGAGCACGCTCATCGCGTTCAGCACCGTGTTCAAGTCGCCGGTTGCCGTCGCGTTGGCCTGATCGAGCGCCACGCCGACGGCGTACTGGTTGGGCGTCTGCGCGCCCGCGGCAAAGGCGCTGCTGTTCTGAAACAGCAGCAGATAGACGTTGTTGGGGTCGTAGCTGAGCGAAGGCGTCAGGAAGGCGAAGTTGCTGGTGACGCTTGAATAGGCGCCCGAGACGCCGCCCGTCGCATTGAGGATGGTGTAGGTCGTGTTGCGGGCGTAGGTGCCCGATTGGGCCAGCACCTGGACCGTGCCGCCATTGATCGCGGCTGTGCCGGTGGCGTTGATGCGATCGCCCTGGCCTGCGGCATTCACTTCGACCTGATAGGTACCGCCGTTCTGAACCAAGTTGCCGTTGACGGTGAGCGTGCCGATCGAGTTGCCGGGCGCCACGATGCCGCCGTTCATCGTCAGGCCGCCGATGGCGCCGCCGCCGCTTAAGGTGCCACCATTCACCGTGACGCCGCTCGCCAGGCTGCCGTTCACGACAAGCCCGCCGGCATTGAGTGCCGTGCCGCCGGTGAAGGTGTTCGCCCCGGTGAGCGTCAGTGTGCCGGTGCCGATCTTGGCAAGGCCGCCGGTTCCCGACATGACACCCGAAAAGGTCGTGCTGGTATTGTCGTTGCCGGTTGTCAGGATTGCCGAGCCCAGCGTCACGTTGCCGGTGCCGGCAACCGAGCCAACGACCTGATTGAATCCGTTGAGGCTGAGCGTGGCCCCGGATGCGACGCTGAACGCGCTGAACGGTGAGAACGCATTGGCGATTCCGGCCTGCAGAGTGCCCATGCTGACCGAGGTGGCGCCGGAATAGGTGCTGTTCGCCGCCAAGGTCAGCGTGCCGAGGCCGGACTTGGTGAGACCGCCGCTGCCGCTGATTGCGCCTGTGAGCGTCGCGTTGTTGCCGTTGGTGTTGATGATGCCGCCCTGCGCAGCGAGCACCATCGGCGTCGTGATCGCTTCATTGGCGCCGTTGATCAGGAGCGTGCCGCCCGTGAAGGTGGCCGCGGCGCCGGCGCAGTTTACGGCGCCCGCGGTGTTGGCGATGAAAATTCCACCACTCCCCAGCATCGCGCTGCCGTTGCCGCACATGCCTGGGCCCAACGGCTGGGTCCCGGCGGCAATGGTACCCAGGGAGGTGAGGGCCCCGGTGCCGGCGCCGACTGAAAACATCGCGACGTTGTTGCTGCCAAAATTGATCGCATACAGGGCAGTGCCGTCCGGGCTGATCGCAAGGCCGCCCGTCTGCGTGCCGCTGGCGATCGTGCCCAGCACTGTATTGGTTGCTGCGTTGAACTGGGTGACGGTGCCGTCGGTGAAATTGCCGATATAGAAGTACTTGCCGTCCGGGCTGACGACCACACCGATCGGACCCGCCCCGGTGGCTGCCGTCGCCACCACGGTGTTGGTCGCGGTGTTGATGACGGACACGGTGTTGGAGGTGTTGTTGGTCACGTAGGCGCGGGTTCCGTCCGGGCTCACGGCGACGGTGACCGGCAGGCCGCCCACAGCGACCGAGCCAACCACGGCGTTCGTCGCCGTATTGACCACGACCACGGTGTTGGCGTTTTGCTCCGTGATATAGGCACGGGAGCCGTCGGGACTGAAAGCGATGCCTCGCGGACCGGCGCCAGCGGCAAGGGCTATGGTCGTCGTCTGCGTGAGCTGGCCTGTGCTGGCATTCGCCGAATAGACCGACACGCTGGCGGCACCGACGTTGTTGGCCACGTACACGGTCGTCCCGGTGGGGTTGATGGCGATGCCGAAAGGATTAGCCCCCGAACCGATCGTCTGGACGACCCCCTGCGTTGCCGTATTGATGACCGCAAGCTGGTTGCTGCTCGAGTCCGTCACATAGGCGAAGGCCTGGTCGCCGCGCACGGCCACGGTGTTTGGCGCGGCGCCGACTCCGGTCAGGGTCGCGGTCGATGTCAGCGTGCCGTTCGGGTTGCTCGTGTAAAGCGAAACGTTGCCGCTGGCGAAGTTGGGCGTGTAGAGCAACACGCCGCTCTGCGCGCATGCCTGGCGGCTGGCCACTGCGAGCAGCAGCCCGCCAATTGCCAAGCCGCATAAACTCAGACGAGGGGCAATAGACATAACCTCAGGGCGCAGCCAATCAGGTCGTCTCTTCCCATCCAACATTATTACACCTACCACTTTGCCTGCGTCAAATTATCCCGAGGCGCCAGGTTTTCAACCGCCAAGCTCCCCTCATCAATGTCATGTGGCTTTGCGTCGAGGGGCCGCCAGGCTGCACCTCAGCGTCCCTCGTCGGGGTGGCACGAGTGCGCGAGGAAGCTTTGGTCTTTCCAGGCGCTCCAGCAGACGGGTAACGGCGGCTAGGTGCCATTTGCCGCCTCGTGCCGCTGGTATCTCTCGCTCGTTCAACTCGCGCGCGATGGACTTAAGCGAGACGAGGCCCTTTCCCTGTAGTGCGCGAATTGTCGGAGCCAGGGCCTTGGCTCGCGCCTCTGCGGCCTGCTTGTGTGCCAGTCCATTGTTGATCCTGCCGCCCTTGCCGGACGTAAGCAGGCCCAGACGAGTCAGCATCCTAACTACAGTGGTGTAACGCCAGCTACCGCCACGGGCGGTCGGTATTCCTCTTCGGTTCAACTCGCCCGCCAGGGCCCGGCGCGAGACGAAGCCAGCCGCCATAAGCTCTCGAATGGCCGGGAGCAAAGCAAGGGCGCGAGAGTCTGCGGCCCGCTTGCCCGCTAACGCACCCTGTCCCCCGCGCCTGCCGGACGAAGTTCCCCCACTTACTTGCTCCATTGGGCCATCATGGCCTGACTTTGATGTGCGGCGCGGCGCCAAAAATGTGTCGAAGTATGGATTTGTTCGGGCAGGAACAGATCAATCGAGCGAGGCTCATTAGAGGCCCGCAAAAGAGGCCCGCAAACAAACGAAGGCCCGCCCAGGCACTTGTCCCGGACGGGCCTTTGACCTACCGGTACATCCGCGGTCAGGTCAGTCGGAGCATAACATCACGCCGGAAGCGTCGAGGCGTCTGACAAGTTGGGGGTTCGGCGTGGCGGCAACGGACCCGCGAGGCCAATAGAGCTATCATCGACAGCATGGATATCGCGACCTTTCAATGCCCCGGCGGCCAAGGGCCGGCCCAAGGTCATCAAAATCCGCGACGGGACCGAAGTGGCCGAGAGGTACTTCGTCTACAAGCTGTACGAGGCTACTGGCGGCCAAGCTCGCCTGTCAGGCCTGCAGCTCGAGGAAATTGGAAGGCGACGCTCTTGGCTCGCCAGCACGAAGTCGAGGCGTTCACCGCGGGCTAATTCCTCTGCGGTGCCTCGTGCGGCCAAACGAGCCCATGCTGATATTGCTTGGAACTCGGCCGAGGTTCGCCCGTTGCAACGCAATCGGATATAGGAGGCCGGAATGGCTCGTGCAGGATTGCTGTGGTTGTTGGGAATTCCAATTCCCATTCCCATTCCCATTCTCTTGCTCATGTGGGCGCGCGGTTGGCTGCATTAGGCTTGGGTAGTTGGACTGATCGTAGTGGCCCCGCGCCGAGTCGAAACCTGACTCAGGTGTGTTTCAGGGCCTTCGGCTCGCGCGTCGGGGTTGCGGCGGCGGCCGATCGGATGTGCTCACGAAAGGAGGGCCCCCTGCCTACTTGGCTTAAGACCCAAGTTCCTCCGCCGATGGCCTAAGCCTCGCGGTTCGGTTGCAGTCGCGGCACGGTACATTACCTCGGGCTGCCTGGACCGCTGATTCAGCACGGCGGCGGCGCCGGCCAGAAACATCACCGCCCAGCAGGTCGGGCCGACATAGGCGCCCGACGCCTGCCCCAGGATGGCCCAGACCATCCAGCAGAAGGCAGGGCTCGGCACGCCCAGCACGCGCAGCCAAATCGTCAACGCGAAGGCGATGATCAGGCCCCAGACGATTCCGAAATAGATCCAGTGCAGCCAGAAATAGTTGATCAGCATCTCGGTGGCCGGCGAGACCACCATCCAGCCCGTGGAATAGCCCGACGAGCGCACAAAGAGGTTCATGACCTCGGTCTCGATGAAGGGCTCGCCCGTCAGGCCGGCGCCAGCGAAGGGGTAGTGTGCCATGATACCCATGCCGGCCTCGGCCGGCCCGCGCACCCTGTAGAAGAAACTGGGATCGTTACCCGACGTGATCTCTTCGAGCCGCACGGGAAACAGCGACTGGGCAAGCACGACGAAGGCGGCGCCGAACAGCAAGGCCACGCAGGCGACGGCCATGAAGCGACCGGGGTCCAGCCGGCCCTGCCGACGGCTCGCCAGCAAAAGCATGTAGGGCAGCATCAGCAACAGCATCAGCAGCAGCGTCGGTCCCGGCATGGCAAACAGGCCGAGCGCGATGAGGCCGACATAGGCCGGCAACTTCCAGCGCCACTCGCTCACCACCATCCAGATGAACGTGAAGAGCGTGTAACAGAAGGTCACGCTGGCAGGCTCCGACGCGAAAAACTTGGGTCGTACCTGACGGTAGAACAGCACGTCGCGCAGGTCGTTCTCGTACAGTCCCTTGTTATAGAGAACACTGCGAACCGCATTGCTCACCGGCCGCAGGCCGGCATGCGTCTCGAGCAGGCAGCCGATCAGGATCACCAGCGCGAACCCCAGGAACAATCTGCCGATTTGCTGCCTGGTCCCCTGCGTCACCGTCAGGAACAGCGCGTAGCCGATCGTGATCGAGTAGGCGAGCTGGATCAGTCCATTGGTCCGCCGCGGAAGGAACGCAATGTTCGTCGCGCAGAGGGCGGAGATCAGATAGAGCGCCAGGACGCTGAAGAGACCGGCCAGATGAGCAGGCCTGATCAGATCCCGCCGCCGCCAAAGAAGGATCATCCCGGCAACGCCGGCCGGCAAGGAAGGGAACGGCACCTTGGCGGAGATATTGATGGTGTAGTTGGTATAGAGGCCGAGCAGGAACAAGCAGATCAGGGCATAGTCCAGCCCATTGAGACCGGTCTGGGTGCGCACTGAAGCCGGGTTGGCTCGCCGATCATCGAACGGCCTGACGAAATGGACTTGCCGCAGGACGTGCGAATATCCCACCATTTAGGTTAAGCGTCTCCATCCAAGTGCCGCCGTCATGGGCGTCCTTACAACGCGCTACTTAGGAGCGCGGCCTCCAGTGTCATTTTGATGCCCAGATCCTCCGAGCCCACAGCTCGCAGCCAAATCGGCCTTGGCCTCAGCACGGGCTCTCGGTGTCAACAACGTGTCAGACGCGTCGATCGGGCCACGTCACAATATCCGCTCGTGCGGTCTGCGGATTTCGGCCGATACAGTCCAGCCCATGGGAAAGGCTCGGGATGCGCGAACGGCAGGGGTGCCGCTCGGCAAGCATCCAGGGCGATACGGGAGACGTGGGTGATCAACGTTTCTGTAGATTGCGCGTTCGGTGCGCGGATGGGTGCTGTCGGCATCGTCCCTGGTGACGGCAGACGACTGCCTGCTCGCCGGGCGCCTCGGTGTGCTCTCCCTCCCAGTTTCGGATTCCAATACACTTCCGAGGGGAGTAATTTCAAATGACCGCTTTTGAACAAGATGTCGTGGCCTTGGAGGCACCTCCGCCCGCGCTTCTCGTTTCCGCCAGCGAGCCGAACGCCATTCGCGTCCTTCTCATCGAGGACGGCGTGATCG
>DASZFN010001116.1:0-8366 GCA_035939715.1 Gemmataceae bacterium
CGTCGCCAGCGTCGTGGCCGGCAACAGCCAGACTTTCACGGCTCAGGCCCTGGACCAGTTCGGCAACGCCCTGGCGAGCCAGCCCAGCTTCACCTGGTCCGCGACCGCGGGCAGCATTACCCAGGGCGGCCTGTACACCGCGCCGTCGGCGGCCGGGACTGCCCACGTGCAAGTGTCGAACGGCGGCGTCAGCGGCATGGCTACCGTCACGATCATCGCCCAGCCGAGCTTGCCGAGCATCAGCATCAACAACGTCACGGTCCAGGAGCCGGCTGCATCAAGCGCCGATTACTTCCACACCAGCGGCAACCAGATCCTCGACATGAACGGCAAGGCCGTGAGTATTGCCGGCGTCAACTGGTTCGGCTTCGAGACCAGCAGCTACGTCGTCCACGGCCTGTCGGCGCGCAACTACCAGGACATGATGAACCAGATGAAGCAACTCGGCTTCAATGCCATTCGCCTCCCCTTTTCCAATGCCATCTTCAACCCCGCCAACATGCCGACCGGCATCAACTTCAGCCTCAATCCCGACTTGCAAGGACTCACCAGCTTGCAAATCCTCGACAAGATCGTCGCCTATGCCGGCCAGATCGGCCTGCGCATCATTCTCGATCATCATAGCGCCAAGCCGGACGACCATCTGAACGAGCCCTTGTGGTACATCCCCGGCGATCCGACCTACACCGAGCAGGCCTGGATCAACGACTGGGTGGCCCTGGCGCAGCGTTACGCGGGCAATGCCACGGTCATCGGCGCCGACTTGCAGAACGAGCCGCAGAACCCGGCGACCTGGGGGGACGGCAACCTGGCCACGGACTGGCGGCTGGCCGCCGAGCGCGCCGGCAACGCCATCCTTCAGGTGAACCCCAACTGGCTCATCTTCGTCGAGGGCATCCAGAGCTACAGCGGCCAGTGGGACTGGTGGGGCGGCAACCTCATGGGGGCGGGCACTTACCCGGTCGTCCTCAACCAGGCCAATCGCGTCGTCTATTCGCCGCACGATTACCCGGCGTCGATTTACTCCCAACCCTGGTTCAGCGCTGCCAATTATCCGAATAACCTGGCCTCCGTCTGGGACAAATTCTGGGGCTACCTGTACCGCGACAATATTGCCCCCGTCTGGCTGGGCGAGTTCGGCAGTCAACTGCAGACGGCCTCCGACCAGCAGTGGTATCAACAGCTCACCCAGTACCTGGGGAACACCAGCAGCTCCTCCGGCAATACCGGCGCTGCGGGCATGAGCTGGGCGTGGTGGTCGTGGAATCCCGATTCCGGGGATACCGGCGGCATCCTGCAAAACGACTGGCAGACGGTGAACCAGAACAAGCTGCAGGGGCTGACGCCGCTCATGTCCGCGCTGCCTCCCGCCAGCGGCTCAGCCACGGTCCCAGCAACCTTCAGCGTGACCCTGAGCGCGTCCAGCACGCAGCCGGTGACGGTCGGCTACAGCACCGCCGACGGCACCGCGATCCAGGGCAAGGATTATGTCGCCACGAGCGGCACGCTGACCTTCGCCCCGGGACAAACACAGCAGACCATCACCGTCCCTGTCCTGGCGGACCCAACCAATACGACGAGCGAGACATTTTCCGTCGTGCTGCGAAGTCCTTTGAATGGCACGCTTGCCGGCAGCGGCCAGGGAACGGGGACCATCACCCCTGCCTCCCAGCCAAGCCCGCCAAGCCTGCCAACCATCAGCATCAACAACGTCACGGTCCAGGAGCCGACCTCAACCACGGCGGACTTCTTCCACACCAGCGGCAACCAGATCCTCGACGTCAACGGCAAGGCCGTGACCATTGCCGGCGTCAACTGGTTCGGCTTCGAGACCAGCAACTACGTCGTCCACGGCCTGTGGGCGCGCAACTACCAGGACATGATGAACCAGATGAAGCAACTCGGCTTCAACACCATCCGCATTCCCTTCTCCAATGCCATCTTCAACCCCGCGAACATGCCGAACGGCATCGCCTATAACCTCAACCCCGATTTGCAGGGACTCACCAGCTTGCAAATCCTCGACAAGATCGTGGCCTATGCCGGCCAGATCGGCCTGCGCATCATTCTCGATCATCATAGCGCCAAGCCGGACGACCACTCGAACGAGCCCTTGTGGTACATTCCGGGCGATCCGACCTACACCGAGCAGGCCTGGATCAACGACTGGGTGGCCCTGGCGCAGCGCTACGCGGGCAACGCCACGGTCATCGGCGCCGACTTGCAGAACGAACCGCAGAACCCGTCCACCTGGGGCGACGGCAACCTGGCCACGGACTGGCGGCTGGCCGCCGAGCGCGCCGGCAACGCCATCCTCCAGGTTAACCCCAACTGGCTCATCTTCGTGGAGGGCATCCAGACCTACAACGGCCAGAGCAACTGGTGGGGCGGCAACCTCATGGGGGCCGGCGCCTTCCCGGTCGTCCTGAACATCGGCAACCGCGTCGTCTACTCCGCGCACGAATACCCCGCTTCGGTCGCCTGGCAGTCCTGGTTCAACGCCGCCAATTACCCGAACAACCTCGCCTCACACTGGGACACCTTCTGGGGCTACCTTTACCGCCAGAACATTGCCCCGGTCTGGATCGGCGAGCTCGGCAGCAAGCTGCAGACGACGACCGATCAGCAGTGGTATCAGCAGATCACCCAGTACCTGGGCGACACCAGCAGCTCCGCGGGCAGCGCTGGGCGGGCCGGCATCAGCTGGACGTGGTGGTCGTGGAATCCTGATTCCGGCGACACAGGCGGCATCCTGCAAGACGACTGGCAGACGGTAGACCAGAACAAGTTACAGGGGCTGCTGCCTCTCCTGTCCGTGCTGCCCCCCGCCAGCGGCGGCAGCAGCGCGGGCACGACCGTGGCGACCTTTACCGTGACGCTGAATGCGCCCAGCACGCAGCCGGTAACCGTCGCTTTCACGACTGCCGACGGCACCGCTATCCAGGGCAAGGATTACGTTGCCACCAGCGGCAGCTTGACCTTCGCCCCCGGCCAGACACAGCTGACCATCACCGTGACCATCCTCACGGATCCGGCCATCACGGCGGACGAGTCGTTCTTCGTCGTCCTGCAGAATCCATTGAACGGCACTCTCGCCGGCAACGGCAAGGGAATGGGAACCATCAAGCTGCATTAAGCTCAGTGACGAGTGACGAGTGACAAGTGACGAGCAAGCAGACGCGCTCGTCACTTGTCACTCGTCACTCGTCACTTGTCACTCACGACCTGGAGTTGCGGCGCCGCTTGCTGATAGTTTTGCTTCGGCTGCAGCGATAAGGGGTAATCGCCCCACCACTCGCCGGCAGCCCAGTAGCAGCCTTCCATGCCGGCCTGGTCCAGCTCCTCCAGAAAGCGCGTGAGCACTGGCCGCCACAGCGGCTCGGCGGGGATGCCGAACTCGCCCAGGAAGCCGTGGACGCGGTTGTCCCGGCACCAGCGTACGAAGGGACGCAGGCGGTCCGCGCCGCGCGTCTCCAGCCGTCGATCGCGCGCCAGCTCGGCTGAGTAGCTCTGCGCGTAGTGACCGCTGTAATCCGCATCAAAATAACAGTGGGCTTCGTAGGCGACCTTGCGCGCCGGGTCGGCAATCCAGGCCCGCGGGCCGTTGATCGTGGCGAAGCGCGTCGCGTTCGACCAGCTGTCTCCGGCGACGAGGATGAGCCTGGTGTCCTTTTCACGGCGGATGGCATCGACGGCGGCCTGGGAGATGGCTTTCCAGTCGGACTGGCCCAGGTCGTGCGGTTCATTCATCAGGCCATAGGCGTGCACGGCCGGCTCCTCCCGGAAAGCCTGCGCCAGCCGGCGCCAGAGGTCGGCGAAGTGGTGCCGGGTGACACGGACTTCGTTCCCGTCTCTTTGGTCGATGATGATCTCGCGCGGCTTGCCATTGCGGCGGACGATGTAGCGGCCATAGTTGTGGATGTCGAGGATGACCTTGCCGTCATGCTGGCGGGCCCAGGCGACGAAGGTCTTGACCCGCTCCAGCTCGGCTTCGTCCAGCGGCTGGCCGAGGCGTGGCTGGAGTCGCTCCCAGCGGAGAGGCAGCCGCAAGCGGCGAATGTTCTGGGCGCAGAAATAGGCGACCGAGCGTTCGCTGTTATAGGTGTAATCTTTGCCGAAGACGCCGAGGTTCTCGTTCGAGAAATCCTTGCCGGTTCCGAACTCCGCACCGGCCAGGGATACGCCGCGCTCCGGACGCCGGCGCGACTCGTCGGCATCCGCCCTGAGGATTGGCAGCACCCCAAGCCCAGCGAAGCCGCCCGCCTGCGTCCACAGAAATCTTCGACGATTCATAGCAGCCTCCTGAGAAGTCAGTGATGAGTGACGAGTGACGAGTGACAAGTGATGAATGACGTCGTCACTCCGCTCGTCACTTGTCACTCGTCACTCTCTTCCAAAGCTCTGCAGCAGCCCATGCATCACCTTCCAGGGCTTGACCCTTTGCACCGCGTTGCAGCGGCCGGCGGCATAAATGTACTGGATCAGCCGGTCGCGGTCCTGAGCGGACAGGTCGTCAAAACAGAGCGCCAGCGAGTTCGCCTGGGTGCGCGTCACGCGGCCCGGCAAGAGCCCGATGCCGCTGATCAGCAGCTCCAGCTTGCCGTCCGGCGGCATGGCATGGACCTCGGTCAGGAACGCCCCCGAGATCGAGAGGTTGCAAATACGGCAGGGGAATTCGGCGTCTGCCACGCGATAGGCGGCGGGTTTGTCGATCTGAAAGCGCTCCTCCTTGCGCGGGCGGGCCGATTCGATGGCGATCAGTGCCGTGACGGCCAGCACCACCAGGTTGATCAGGGCCCAGGCCTCGGCGATGAGCATGAACACGCTGTTCGCCGTGGGATCGGAAGGGTCGAGCCGGTTCTTGATCAAGCCGCCGAGAGTCAGCAGCATGAGGATGATCACCGATCCCAGGACCATCATGTCGCCGAAACTGAAGGTGATGCTGCTGCCCTTGGGGGTCACTTTGAAGGGCGTGCCGAAGGGCTTGATCAAGGTCGCCAGACCGGTAGGTACGATGCGAAAACTGGTGAACAGGGCCGACGCGGAGGACACGATCGGCAAGTAGCTGTTCGGGGCGAACCAGCGAATGCTGCCCACGAGGGCGATCAGAACCGGCAGCTGATAGGAGAATAGCTCCCCGGGCGATGGGATGAGGAAAGGGCCCAGCCCGGTCCAGAGATAAATGATGGGCACGAGGATGGTCAGCAGCCGGATGACGTAGTGCAACACCCAGTCCAGCGGCAGGAAGAGGACGCGCTGGAGCAGCGACAGGCCTGGCCCCAGGGGACCGGACTTCAAGAAGACGGTTTGCAGATTGCCGCGGCACCAGCGTTCGCGCTGGCGGAAATAGCCTTCCAGGTTCTCCGGGGCCAGGCCCATGCTGAGCCGCTCGTTCAGGTAACGCGTGATATAGCCCTTGCGGAGCAGGACCAGCGTGGACAGCAGGTCCTCCGTGATGGAGTCGGTGGGCACGCCGCCGACCGCTACGATCGCCTCACGGCGCTGCACGCTGCACGAGCCGCAACACCAGGCGCAGTCCCAGGCGTCGCGGGCGGGGAGAATCACGTCGAAGAACAGGCGCTGGTCGTCCGGCCAGGTGGCCGATATTCCCAGGTTGAGTTGAATCGGATCGGGATTGAAGAAGTGCTGCGGCGTTTGCAGGATGGCGATGCGCGGGTCGCGGAAGAAGCCGACGGTGCGGTACAGAAAGTTATGGAATGGCGCGAAGTCGGCATCCAGGACGACGAACAACTCGGCGCTGGTGACCGACAGGGCGTGGTTGATGTTGCCCGCCTTGGCGTGGCGGTGCTCGCTGCGGCGCAGGTAACCGGCTCCCTTGGCTTCGCAAAAATCACGCAGCCAGTCCCGGTCGCCGTCGTCCAGCACCCAGACCTTGTAATTCGGGTAGTCCAGGGCCAGGGCCGCAACGATGGTCCGTTCCACCACGTCCAACCCCTCGTTGTACGTGGTGATGAAGACGTCCACGCGCGGCAACTGATCGGGCGGCGTAACGCGCAACTCGGCCTCGAGGCGGTCGGCCTCCGTGGAGCGGTCGGCCACGTAAGTGAGCACCAGGTAGAGCAGGAACTGATTAACGTAGCCGACAACCTCGAAGCCATAGAGGAAGAGAAACCAGAAGCCCGCAAAGGTCAGCAGCTCGGCGGGCCAGACGGTGGCAAACAACCGCCAGCACAGGTAGCGCGCTGTCACGGCCAGACCGAGGGCCACCATGAGGGTCCGCGCCCCGGTCCGCTGCCTGGGCAAGAAGGGCGCCACCACCAAAAAGAAAACCGCCAGGCCGCCGCAGAAAAAGAAAGCAGCATGATCCGTCATGGGGACACCATATCCTTGAGCCGTTTCCAAAGACCCACGCCATTGGCGTAACGGATCTTGGCGGGCTGGCCAATGTGATAGAGATGAAAGTGATCGACGGTTGGCGAGCCGTTCGCGAACGCCACGATCAGGTGGATCTCGTGCGCGCCGGGATGAAGCGCCTCGGCCGCCAACGAGCGGTCTTCCCCCAGCATGACCTGGCCAAGGACTTCCTTGACGACGCCCGGAACTTCCTCGTGGGAGCCGATCAGCCCGATGACGACCTCGTCTCCCGGCTGGGCGGCGCCGAAGTAACGCTCGTTCACGAGGGCGTCCACGAAAATATCCGAGGCATCGAGCAGTTGCAGCAGATCGGTCTGGCGTGTGACCGTGCTGCCCGAGTCCACCGGCCGCCGCCAGACGATGCCGTCGATCGGCGCCTTCACGTGAAAGCGGGACTGCCGCTCCAGGCGCTGCTGCTCGATGCGCAACTGCTTGCGGACCTGGTTGTAGCGGACCGTATGTTCCTGAGTCTTGGCGGCCAGGTCATGCTGATAAATGGCGATTTCATGGGCGCGCTGCATGGAGTAAGGGACGTCGTTGCGGCTGTCGCTCAGACCGGCAAAGCTGCTGTCCCGCGCAGCCTCAAGCTCCTCGTTCAGCCGGCGCAGGCAAGCCTGGGCCTGGGCCGACTTGCTTTGTGCCGCCTCCAGGGCCAGGTCGCCCGTAACCATCTCCAGCTCACTGACGCTCTTGCCGGCAAAAAGCTTGCTCAATTGCTGCTTGCGATAGGTGCGCTGTTTGAGAAAACTGTCCGCGGCAGCGGCCACCGCGCGGGCCTCGTCCACTTGCCGTTCCAGCCGGCGCAGCGACGCCTCATGGTAGCGGCCG
Source organism: Gemmataceae bacterium (assembly GCA_035939715.1). GTDB lineage: Bacteria > Planctomycetota > Planctomycetia > Gemmatales > Gemmataceae > DASZFN01. Next base: position 7,204 of record DASZFN010001116.1, read on the forward strand.
GCGTCGTTGGACAACTGTTTCTTGAGGCGCTCCAGCTCCTTGTCCTGCGCCTTCAGGGCGGTGACGCGCTCGGCGAGGGACGCCACCTCGGTTTGCAGCTCCTCCAGGCGGCTGCCATCGACCAGGGCATTTTCCACGTCGAACAGCGGGCAGCCCGCCGATACGGCCTTGCCGACGGGCGGGGGCGAGGTTGCGACGGTCCCCTCGATGGGCGAATGCAAGGTGATGATGCGAGCGTTAACCACGGCTCGCGTACTGGTGATTGACCACAAGCCGGGCATCAGGAGCCAGGCCGTCGCCAGCCAGACGGCGGCGACCATCAGCCCCAGGCCCAGCAGAAGACGAATCTTCTTGCGCATGATGGGAAGACCTCTGAAAACGAGTTAAGACGGGACTTGCGAAAAGAGCGTGGGAAATCGACCAGCAGCTCGCCCGGCACTATGAGGGGTTTGCGGAATAGTACTCAGTAGTCGGACGCTCTTCTGAGTGCTGACTCCGCCGTGCCGGCGAGCGACTGGTCGTCTTCCCTCTCCTCCGTGTTTACGACTCTTCGGTCTCTTTCACGTTTCGACGGGTTGAAATGACCTCGGCTGCGCCGACGAGCGCTACGAGGTACGGGAAAAGCGTATCGCTGTGCGGAGCGGCGCCTTCCGTTTTTTCGGTTCGCGTGGACGAGGCTTCAGCATCGTCCCCGGGGAGAGATGTCTGCAGGACAGGATCGACTTGCGCAGCGCCGGTCTGCGACAATGCGGCGACGAGTGTCGCGTCAAGGCCCGGCTGTGACGAGGCCGGCAGCCAGGCCAGACCGGTCTCCGTCCATCCTGGACCTTGTGCGTGGGGAATGGCGGGCGGCGCGGGCATTTCATCCGGGACCGGGACGCCGCCTGGGTAGAGCATTTCATCCACGGGCGGCACCGCGTCGGGAAAGAGCATCTGGTCCTGATCCCAGATTTCTAGAAAGAACGCATCCAGGTCGGCGTCGCTGGGGAGAGGCAGCGCCCGGCCTGCATCGGTGCGAGCAGCCGGCGCCACATCATGTACGGCTTGCACAAGACTGGCGGATACGCGCACCCCTTCCGTCGACGCGGCGTTCGCGGGGCTGCTCTGAGCGATACTGCTCGATGCCGATTCCGTAGCATTCACTGCTGGAAGGAAGAGGGCTT
>DASZFN010001117.1:0-13820 GCA_035939715.1 Gemmataceae bacterium
CCTGGTGTGCAGCGTCAGCACACGCCTCGCGAAGGCGACCGCAAGACTCTAGGAAGCTCTCCGCCGCGGCGTTTCGCCGCGGCGCGGCGCTGCCGGCAGCGGCTTGGCGATCTTCTGGATCATCTCACTGTCCCCGGCCGCTGGCACCGCGGCGGGCCCGCCGGCGCGGGCCTCCTCTTGAATAAGCACTTTGAATTGAAAGCCGCCGATGCGGAGCAGGTCCTGGTCGTGCAAGGTCGCTTCCAGGACGCGCATGCCGTTCACGTAGATGCCGTTCATGCTGTCCAGATCGACCACCTGCCAAACGCCGTCCTGAAAGAGGAACCGGCAATGGCGGCGGCTCACGTCCGGCAACGGCAGCCGCAGGTCGGCCGTGCTGTGGCGGCCCAGGAGCATGTTGGGACGCGTCAGCTCCACGGCCAGGCCGTTCGGCTGCAGCACCAGCTTGAGGGGCACGAAGCCGCTCGCGTTTGCACTCGTGGACCTGGCGGCCGGCAGTCCGCGCACGTCGCCGCGCAGGATGGGCAGTCTTGAATGATCCATGATTCTTCTCTGTTCTTAAGATCAGACAGGATTCTCAAAGAGGCTGTTCCGTGCGGCCTGTTCCGAGTGGGGGGCTTGTACCAAAAGTAATGAAGAGAGGGAAGGTGATTAAGAAACGGGTCATTAGTCATTGGTCTGCGAATGACGAATGACCTCGCAGCCATTGCAGACTACCCAACCGGCAAACTTCCGCTCTGCGCCACATTCTTTGCAGACCGGCAACAGTTCCCCAAATTCTGCAACTTTTTGTTACAGTTGCCAGCTATCGAGCGTTTTCATCGGGCAAATTATTCTTGGTCAAGCGCGCAGGTCCTGCGGACTCTGGACGCGCCGACGGGTTGGCAACCAGGAACCGTTAGTGAGGAGGCCCGAGATGAGGCTCACGTTTGCTTTCTCCCTGATCGCAGCCGCGGCCGGCTTGGGGACGATCGAGGGAACCGTCCAGGCAGCCCACGGCGGCGCCACCGCCTATCCGGCCGGGTGTTGCACGCCGGAACAGACCTGCCTGCCGGCCGTGCGTTATCGCATTTGTTATCGCACGGTGACAGAGGAGCAAACCCGCGTCTGCTATCGGCCGGTCTATCACACGTGCATGAAAGAGTGCCGTTACACGGTGTGCAAGCCGGTGTATGAGCACCACGTGCGCGAATGCCGTTATACCGTGTGCAAGCCGGTGTTCGAGAACTACGACGTCGTGCGCAAGTACACGGTGTGCAAGCCGGTCTATGAACAGCACACGCGCGAATGCCGCTACACCGTATGCAAGCCGGTGTGGCAGTCCTACCAGGTGCCGCAATACTACACGACCAGCCGGCCGGTATTCGAGAACCATGTGCGCGAGTATTGCTACACGACCTATCGGCCGGTGTGGCAAAGCTACCAGGTGCCGAAGTATTACACGACCAGCCGGCCGGTCTACGAAAACCACGTGCGCGAATATTGCTACACGACCTATCGGCCGGTGTGGCAGTCCTACCAGGTGCCGCAGTATTACACAACCAGCCGGCCGGTGTATGAAAACCATGTGCGCGAATGCCGCTACACCGTCTGCCGCCAGGTGGTTCAGAACTATGAAGTGCCGGTGAAGTGGACGACCTGCCGGCCGGTGTACGAGCAGCATTGCCGGGAGGTGCCGGTGACCTGCTACAAGACGGTGACGGAGCCGCGGCAACAGGTCTGCAAGTACTACACCTGCGAACCGGTGTACACCGAGAAGTGTTACAAGGTTTGCACCGGCGATTGGTGTGTGGAGAAGGAATATTGCCCGGGCCGGGTCGTCACACGGCGTCATCGCGAACCCGGCTGCTGGACCTTCGACCCGTGCACCTGCCGGTCGCACTACTGTCCGGGGAAGACAACGTGCTGCCAGGTGCAACTGCCCGGCCACTGGACCTGCAAACGTACCTGGGTGCCGCGCGAGGAAGTGCGCACGGCGCGCTGCTGCCACTATGTCCGCAAGGAGCATTGCCAGACAGTTACGTACAACGTGTGCAAGAGCGTACCGTACACGGTGATCCAGCGGATCCCGTACACGACGTGCAAGCTGGTTTCGGAAGAGCACTGCAAGATGGTGCCCTGCCAGCGTTGCTACTCGGTGCCGGAACAGAAGGTCTGCCGGGTTCCGTACACGACCTGCAAGATGGTGCAGGAGCAGCATTGCCGCATGATCACCTGCCGGCGCTGTTACTCGGTGCCGGAACAGAAGGTTTGCCGGGTTCCGTACACGACCTGCAAGATGATCCAGGAGCAGCATTGCCGCATGATCACTTGCCGGCGCTGCTACTCGGTGCCGGAGCAGAAGGTCTGCCGGATTCCTTATGTCACGTGCAAGATGATCCGGGAACAGCATTGCCGCATGATTACCTGCCGGCGCTGCCAGATGGTGCCCGAGGAAAAGGTGAGCTATGTGCCGTACACGACCTGCAAGCTAATCCCGGAGGAGCGCTGCCAGGTGATCAAGTGTCAGCGCTGCCGCTATGTCACGGAAGAGCGCTGCCGGAAAGTGCCGTACACAACCTGCCGGTTGGTGACCCAGGAGTGCGTGCGGCAAGTGCCGTACAGGACCTGCACGCTGGAGCCGTACTGCGTGACGTCGAAGGTTTGCCGCCGGGTGCCGGTGTGCGTGCCGACCTGCGAGACCTCGTGCCAGGCGCCGTGCCTGCCGAGCGATTGCTGCGCGAAGCCGAAATTCCATGAATGGTTTGCCCGGCTGGCGTCGCGCTGCCGGGCCGCCGAGTGCCCGGCCCCCTGCGACGTGAAATGAGCTATCCCCCTGGTGCCCCCAAGGCACGCAACGAGGCCCTGCCACCCCCGGCAGGGCCTTGCTGTTTCGTGTTGCGAACCGGCAAAGCATCCTCTATCCTAGAGAAGGTAAATCCGCCTCATTGGATTCATCGTTTCGCATTCACCACGAGGTTTGCATGAGTACGTTCACAACCAGCGGCGATGGACGAAAGGAAGTGGTCGTGGGCCAACCGCTGTCCTGCCCGAAGTGTCACGCCCCTCTGGCCGCTGCAAATGCGAGGGCAGCACGGTCTAGTCGGCGGACGCCGATTTGGTTGCGGCTTCTGGTCCTGGTTTTGCTGCTGGCCGCCCTGGCGGCCCCGCTCGGCGGTGTGTACTATCTCCGTTCGCGCGTGTTGGACAATGCTGCGGCGGCCGCCCGGAATTATCTCGAACGGCTCCGCGCCAAGGACACGCAGGCCGCCAAGGAGTTAATGAAGGAAAAGGCCCGGAATCGGCCGAACACGCTTTCCCTCCAGAATATTCTGGCCCTGGACAAGGCCGGCTACCAGATTACCCAGGCCAAGCGGAACGGCGCGCTGGTCGATGTGCAGTTAACCTGCATTTTGCCGGACGATGCCAAATTGCCCAAGCTGCCGCTGGAGATGGATAAGACCCCGAGAATTACGCTCGTGCTCGATCAAGATGAAGATGGGCAATGGCGTATTGACACGGTAGCCCTGATTCCCAAAGAGGGCAGCCGGGCACTTCCTAATTATGGCGAGATGAAGATACGAAAGCCGGCAATGGGCAAGTAGGCTTAATCGTTTCGGCCATTCCGATCAACCAGCCGTTCGGGAAGGGGCCGGGCGCTTGCCTAAAAACCCCAGCACGATCGCCAGAACAAACGCCAGGCCGGCTTCACAGTAAAGGGAGACCATCGGCAATTGCACACCATGCAATTCCGGGGAACGCAGCAACTCGCGCATGCGCGCATCGTCGGCCACGAGCAGTCCCAGGAAGCCGCCGATGAAGGCCCCGAGCACGACACCCGGCTCATCTCGATTAATGATCCAGCCGGCCAGTCGCGCTGCCACACCGATGATCAGGCCATGCAAGACGCCGGCGAAGAAGGGGGCAAACTCAATCGCGATCGTGTGACTGGGTTCCTGGTTAAGATAACGGCCGAGGCATGCCAGGCCGATGGTCGCCGGGACAAACCATGCCAGGACGATCCAGCGTCTGGAAAGCAAAAGGCCTACAAGGATGGCCAGCAACGCCGCGGCCAGGGCGCCATAAAACCAACCAATGTTGGCCCAGTCCACGTCCTTCTTGAATTGGAAGAACCCGAGATAAGCCCCCAGCGCCACCCCGCCAACGACAATGCCGAGCACCAGGCGGCGCAGCGGCACCGCGACGAAGGCCCCGGCCACGATCAACATGAGAGGAAAGAAGGTCGCCGGCAAGCAATTGTCATCGACAAAGCGCATGAAGGATTGGCCGGCCTCATTGAGGGGCCAGAAAAAGAAAGCCGACTTGGCGTTAAAGCGCATACCGAGGATGAAGAACGCCGCCGCGCCGGCCACGGCCAGCACATAGCAGACCACCACGAGAAGCCGGTGCAGGTCAATGTCGTGTGGCTTCTTCTCTACCTCCAGCGTGATCGGCCTTAGCCCCACGGCGTCTTGACGAGCACCACCTGGCGAAGGCGGCACTTCCACCATGGTGCCACAGGAACGGCAAACAACCCGGTCAGGCATAAGATTCTCACAGATGAAGGGACCACGAAAAGGCACAGGACTCACTGCCGCCTTTTCCGGGGGCCCCGGATGGTGTTAAAGAATGCATAGATGATTATGGCAGCGAAGCGGCTGGAAGCAAGGGCCGGTCTGGCTCCTGTCCCGCATAGCAAACCCGCCGCCCTAGAGGCCTCTGCCACACGAGGCGGAGCCTCTGGCACAGCGCGTTCCCAGGCAGAGCCGGCAGAGCCTGGGAACGAGGTGCATAGTGCCTGCTCCCATAGCGATAAAAGGCCCCCGGCAGATCAACGCGATTCACCGGGGGCCGACCATCGTTACCGAAGAATTTGCTGATATGGCCGGCTTCAGGCCAGCAGCGGCAAATGATGGAAACGCTCGCCGAGAACCGCGGTGCTGCCACAACGCAGCCAGCGATCGAGCACGGTCGCGTAGATGCTGCGGAAATCGACGGCATGCCTGGGGTCGCCGTCCTGCAGGTCCTGCAGATTCGGATACGGGCCATGCAGGCCGCCCTGCACGGGCTCACCGAGAACAAAGACCGGCGCCGCGGTGCCGTGGTCGGTGCCGGCGCTGCCGTTTTCCTTCAGCCGCCGGCCGAACTCGGAGAAGACCAGCACGACCACGCGCTTGCCTTCGCCGGACTTGTTCATGTCGTCCAGGAATGCTTGGAGCGATTCTGACAGCTCGCGCAGCAGGAAGCCGTGGGCGTTGAGCTGGTCGGCGTGGGTGTCGAAGCCGCTGAGCTGGGTGTAGTAAATGCTCGTCGTCAGACCGGCCTTGATGAGCTGAGCGATCAGCTTCAGGCGCTGCGCCAGCGTAAAGAACGGGTAATCGCCGGCGGCTGTCTGGCCGATGCTTTCCAGGCGGGCACTGCTCGCATAGGTGATGAGGGTGCTGCGCTCGACAAAATCGAGCAGCGAGCCGGGTTTGGCATGCGTAACGGCGCTGATCTGATCCAGGGCCGCGCGTTGGGCGTTTGCCGCCTTGCCCTCCGCAATACCCAGGCGGCGGCGAAATTGCTCCAGACTGGCCAGCGACGGCACATGCCGCTGGCTGCCGAGCAGGGCCTGTGGCAGGGCGGTGTCACTGATGTGCAGACCGGCTGAATCGCTTCCCGGCGTAAGCGGCTGCCGGTCGAGCGTGCGCGCCAGCCAGCCCGGCGTGTCCGCCAACGGCTCCAGGCGCGCTGTCTGCCAGATGGCCATCGATTCGAAATGTGATCGATTCGGATTCGGATAGCCGACGCTCTGCACGATGGCAAGCTGCCGTCTCTGCAAGAGCTTGCCGAAATCGGCCAGAGACGGATGCAGTGCGACGCGATCGTCAATCTTATGCAAGCCTTTTTCAGGCAGATGCAGCCTGGGGCGGTGCTTGATGTACTCCGGATCGCGATACGGCACGACCGTGTTGAGGCCGTCATTGCCGCCGTCAAGCTGCACGACGACAAGGATGCGGTCCTTGTTCTTTTTTGGCTCGGCGGCCAGCACACGGGCCGAGCGCGCCAGAAAGGCCGGCACGCTGGCGCCGCAAGCCAGCAACGTGGAAGTGCCGAGCCCGAGACGCATGAACTCGCGGCGCGTGGGGTGCATGGATCAATCTCCTCATAACGGGACTGATTTTAGCTCAACTGAAATTGCGGACAGTGCAACACAACCTGAAGCGCTCGACGCAGACTATCCGCTTGCCCGTCCGCGCCGGTCTTCAGGATCAGCTCGCGGGCGTTCTCGTTCACTTCCCCTTGCAGCAGGAGGGCAATCAGCGTCTCCGGCACTTTGCTCGATTCGATCTGGTAGCGTTCCGCCCAGGCGAGCGGGTCATAGGGGCTCAGGCCGAGTTCCGGGTTGCCCCAGATCAGGTCGGCGATCCAGTTGCCGCGCTCCAGCACGGTCGTGCTATTCAGCCAACTTTTGCCGCCGTCCCAGCCCTTGACGTTCGGCGGGTGGAAAAGCTCTTGCCCCTGGCGATCGCACTTCATGGCCAGGGCCAGCAGGCTCACGCTGCCGCGCGGCAGCTCCAGGGCGCGCACGAGACCGGCGCTGAATTCCACGGGACTCTTGATGCGCTGGCGTCGCACTGCGGGAGTGTAAAAGTGACGTGAGCGCAGGATGATGCCGACGACGTGGCCGATCGCATAGTGGTGGCTGCGCAGTTCTTCGGCTAACGGCTGGATGAGCTCCGGCGCCGGCTCGGCGCTTTCGCTGACGAGAAAACGATACAGCTTCCGGCACAGGAACTCGGCGCAGGCGGGTTGCTCCAGGGTGATGCGCACAATGTCGGCGGGCTTCCAGGCGCCGGTCTGCTTGAGGAAGGTCTTGCTGCCATCATCGGTCTGGGCCGCGTCCAGGCGCAATTCATCCACGCCGCGGAAACGGTCGTCATGGACCCGCACCCAGCCGCTGAAAGCCCGGGCCGCCTGGCGGATGTCGCTCTCGGTGTAGCGGCCGACGCCGAGCGCGAACAGCTCCAGGAACTCGCGGGCCAGGTTTTCGTTGGGTTTGTCCTTCTTGCTGCCGGCGGCGTCCAACCAGAGCAGCATGGCCGGATCGCGGGCGATCTCGTTCAGGAGCACGCCGAACTCGCCGAGGGCATACCGGCGCAGCGTCTCGTTTTGCCGCAGCATCAGGGCGGCGCTGTTGACCTTGCGATTGCTGGTGGCGAAATGGCTGTGCCAGAAAAGCGTCTGCTTTTCCCGCAACGGATCGGCCTGGTAGAGGATGCGGTAAAGCCAGTAGGCCTTCAGGCGCTCATCGCTGCGTTCCGTGACGGCGCCGCGGCGGAGGCCGTCTAGAATCTGCTCCTCATCGTCGCTTGGCGGCGGCGGCAGCAACAAACGCTGCACGCTTGCCGCCGGCCCCGCCGCGCGATCGCGCTCCAGTTCCGCCCAGGTGGCGCCGAAGCCTGCCCGCCGATGCAGATGGGCGACCTTGCTCAGGTCCCAGGGGTCAGCTGCGGATGGCTCATATATCTCCCAGGCTTCGCTCGTCATGACAAGACTCCACGCTCGCCGTTACTTGGGAATTTCAACAATCTTGCTGGGATCCTGGATGACAATATCGCCGACGGTCGTGTTCTTAGCCGACTGCACTGTGAAATCGACCCGCATGTCGGAGAACTGCGAGATGCGATAGGTGGCGCCGGGTATCAAGTTGGGCAAGGTAACGCGGCCATCGGCGGCGGTGACCGGCCCCGTCTCATAATTCTTGCGATCCATATGTCCCAGCCACACGCTGCCGTCTGCGCGCAGATGTCGGGACTGAATCTCCATCATATCTTTGGGATAGAAGACAACTTCGACAGGCGGCACCAGTGCCCACACGAGCGGGCGATAATTAGCAAGCGGCTTCCCCTGGCTGTCTACGAAGCGCACCGTGGCCGAGCCGCAGGGAGATAGTCGAATGACCGCCGGTTCTCCGCCGCTCTGCTTGCCCGAGAAGTCCGCAGCAGCGCCCTGGCCGTTTTCGGCATCGAGGAACAGCACGCGGCACTGGGTGTCCAGGTCGGGAAGAGGAAGCCGAAAGCTGCCGTTGCTGACTTCGGACGCCGGCACGCGCCAATCCTTCGTCCGCCGGCGATAATACATCCGCGCCTTGGCCGCGGGACTGCCGTCGGCGGACAGCAGACGGCCCTCCAGGGCCGAGCGGTGCAGCGTTATTTTGGCCTCGGGCGTGAGCCGCTCGATGCGCACGTCGATCTGCACCCAGCCATCCGGCCGGAAGTAATGTTTGCCGCCTTCCTTGACGCCGGGCACTAAGTCCTCCGGCGTGAGCGTTGTCGTGGCATCCAGACGCGCATTGTCGTCCTTGCCCGTCTCTTTGCTGTTTGAGTTTTCTGGCGCCTTGGGGACGGGCGGCGCCGGAATGCGCACCTTGGGATCAATCTCCACCAGATCCTCGACCAGGAGCTTTTGCCACAAGTAATCTTCGCGTGGCCCATTGGCCAGCGCGTACCACCGGCCCGGCGGCAAGACTGTCTGGAAGCTGCCATCCGCTCCGGTTCTGCTGCGCAGGGAGACCATGGTGAATTGTGGCTGCTGCTTGAACGGGTTGGGCGGCTTTACTCCCTTCGACCAGAAATCGATCCGACAACCGGCCACCGGCTTGCCGTTCACTTCTACCACCTTGCCTTGCACCGTCACGCCGGGTGTCAGGGCGACGTTGACTTCATGTCGCACCGCTCCCTTGGGCCAGCCCACGTCTTTTCGAAGGGCCAGGTAAGGCTGCCCGGCCGGGGCTGTGACGGTCAACACCTGCGTGTTCCCCATGAACGGATTGACGCGGTAATGCCCGCGCTCATCCGCCTGAACGTCCAGGCGATTGATCTGCGATCCCATGGAGACGAAATAGTTGCCCCCGTAGCGGCGGCCCTTGTCATCCGCGGGATCGTTGGCGATGCCGAAGCCGCCAAAGTAGTCTGGGAAGGTATCGATGTGGATACGGGCGTTCGGCACCGGCTTGCCGCTGGCGGCGTCCCTGACCGTACCCTCAAGAAGATGCGGCGCACCCAGGGCCAGCGACACCTCGTTGGCTGTCTCCGGCGACGGCTCGATATCCAGGATCTGCGTGGCGAAGCGGCTAGCGCTCACCTGCACGGCGAGGGCCTGGCCGCGCTGCAGGCCGTGCAAGGTGCAGCGGCCTTGCGCGTCGGTGACAGCCGGCTGCGGCCAGAACGGCAAGCTGGGCGGAGCGACGAACTGGATGGCATGAATGTCTTTCTGCGCGGGCTTGCGCTCCATCATTTTGCCGGCATCCCGTGCGCCGAAGTCCTGGAAGAAAATCGGCGCCGGCTCGATGGTGTCGGCAGCCATGGTGTATTGCCGCCCAGCCGAGTAGGAAAGTTTGCCCAGACGCACCATGCTTACCTTGACTCCGGCGGCGGGCAATCCCTCCAGGTCAATGAGGCGCACGCGCAGATCTTCAGATGGTTGCAATCGCACGACGGTGTCCGCCGGCTTCGGCCTGAGCTTCAACGGCTGGCCGGCCAAGCCATAACCCCGGGCCCCGGCGAGAATCTCCACCTCGTAGGCGCGTTCGAAAGCCTTTTTCGGCACGGGCACGCGCCAACGGCCGGTCTCATCCGCCTTTCCCACGCCCAGTACCTCGGCCTCGGGCGACATGCCGTTCATCGTCAGGGAGATGCCCTGATCCGGGAGCTTCAGCGCGGCAACGACCGCGACGTGGGCCCCTGCCACAGGCTTGCCATCCGCACCGAGCACCTGGCCGGTCAGCGCCACCTGGTTCTTTGGATCGGACGCGCGGGGTGTTTCCGGCCTGGCGCCGCCGGCGTCTGGCCTGCGCATTTCCATCTGGTCCCGGCGCGCCTTGAGTTGGGAAGAGGGCGCGGAGTCGGCGCGGGGCTCGGCGGACGGGCCAGCGTTCCTGTTCGCAAGGGCCTGATGCGTAAAGGCGCCTGCTCCGCTCGCCACCAAGCCTATGACCAGGAGCACCAAGCCAATGCTTTTCAACTTCGACAGGGCCATGGTTTTCAAAACTCCCCGGGCCAGAGCGGCCGCCTGCAGCGTCGTCAGCTCGGCGGCGTTGTTCGAGCCCGCGAACAATACGGCAGCGCGCACGGTGTTGTCCAGCAGTGAACCGGTCAGCATGGCCTTCGCATTTTCGGGCGCCAGGGCCATGCCACACAGCAGAGCAGAAAGCGCCACGCCGCGGCGCGCCAGCCGCTGCTGCATCTGCTTGCGGGCCAGGGCCAGGCGGCCCGATACCGTTCCTTCTTTCCAACCCAGCTCCTTGGCCGCCTCGGCCTTGCTCTTGCCCTCCAGGCAGCAGAGCAGGAACGGGCAGCGATACTTGTCGGGCAGGCGGTCCAGCTCCTCGACGAGAACCGCCTGCAGTTCGCGCCACGCCAGCTCGGAGCCGTGTTTATCATGCGGCATGGTTGCGCTCTGCCTTTCGTGTGCGTGCCGTTTGCTCTTCGCCAGGCGTGCGCGCAAGGCGGTCCGGTAGGCGACGCGGTACAGCCAGCTTGCCAGCGTGCGGCCGTTGCGGATCGAGCCGGCCTGGCGCGCCAGCACGAGAAACGTCGCCTGAAACGCGTCCTCGGCGTCCTGCTCGTGGTGCAGCACCTGCCAGCAGGCGCTCCAGACCAGCCGGCCATGCCGCTCGACCAGGGCGGCAAACGCATCTTCCTCATGCCGGCCGGCGAAGCGCTGCAGCAGTTGGGCATCCGGCAACTCGCGAACCGTAGCCGAGCCCGCCAACCGCCGCAGATGCCGCACGACCGCACCCAGTTGTGCTTGGGCCATCGCTGCGTTTCCTTGAAGAAAAGGAGTGTCCAATTCATAAGTGTGTATGGGAAGACGATTGGGTATGGAATTTCCCCTGAAAAGTTACGAGGATCAGTCGGGCTGATTGCAGAAAATGAGTTTGCCACGCTTGGCAAACTCGATTTTCGCTGCAAGGCAATTAGCAAACAAGTATTTAAGGCAACGAGTTTGCGGAATTGTCTCACGAGCCTTCTTGCCGGCGGACAGTTTTGATTGCGCCCTTTCGGGACGCGCAATCAAATGATATTCCATAACCCCCTAGGAGCGAACAACTTAATGCATTGCCCGCACGGCTACTGACTACTGACTACTGGCTAGTAAACTGGCAGTATGACTCCTCCCGCCGTACACCAAGGCATGACGTCCGCCCCGCGGCCGTACGCGGCGGGGGAGCTTGCCGAGACGCGGTTGGGGGGTGTGCTGCATGTCTTTGTGGCGTTCGATTGGGGAGAGGAGATCAATCTCGAGCAGGCGCGCCGCCTGGCGCCGGCGGAAATCCGCGAGTTGCCGCGCCGCCGCCGCACGCCGGCATCGATTACCTACCGGCCGAGTCCCCTGCGCTATTTGCTGACGGCGCCCACGGTCGATCTGCCCGAGGTCGGTGCGGTACAGCCCACGGCGGAGGCCACGCTTTTCGACTTCGCCGCCGTCAGCGTGGCGCTGCATGTTCCTTTCGAGCTCTCCGGAACAGCGTTAATCGAGCTGGCCGGCTGGTTGGCAGAGCCGGCGCCGCTCATAAAAGCGGGCCGGGCGATCGTCGAATCCTTGTATCGCACGTTGCTGCCCGCCATTCAGAATCCCCTCTGGCAGGACGATCTCAGTGAGGAATATTTTGTTTTTCAGCTGACGCCCTCGGAGTCGCTGCCGAAGCCGGCGCATCTGCTCGAGGCGCACGCCGGCTGGTTGGCCGGGCTGGTCCGCCTGGAACCGGAAGCGCTGTCGCGCGAGGAAATCGGCGAGGCGCTGCGTGTCTCCATTCGCTACAGCCCCAGCGATTTGCTGGTCCTGGACTGGGCGGCGGCGCTGCTGCTGGATGCGGATTGCGACGAGACGCTTCAGACCATCGAGTTTGCCAACCTGCAACTGCTGGAATTCCGCCATATCGACAATCGTCTCGACGGCAGCCTGGCGACCACGTATGGCATGATTCATGAGCTGGCCAATTCCCGGCTGCCGTTTTGGCACAGCCAGGCGCGCTCGCTGCGCGCCCTCGGCGAATTGCGCGTCGAGGCCAACGGCCTGTTCGAGCGCACCGGCAACGTGCTCAAGCTGGTCGGCGACCAGTACCTGGCCCGCGTCTATCGCCTGCTGGCGAGCCGCTTTCACCTGGAAGAATGGGAGCGGAGCATCTTGCGGAAGCTTGACGTTGCCGAGGGCGTGTACCGGGTCGTCTCCGATCAGACCGATACCTATCGCGCGGAGTTTCTGGAGATCGTCGTGGTGCTGCTGATCTTGCTGGAGATCATCGTCGCGATTTTCCGGCACTGAGGTTTTAGTGCATCTGGCAATCGTTGCCAGATGCACCCGTATCCCTCTCTCTACTTTGCGGCACAATATTTCGCCGGGCTTTTCTTCACTTCTTCGGCACATTGATCGCAGCATACGACCACGCTCTTGCGGCCGATTTTGACTTCCTTGCCCTTGTCCTTGATCTCCCAGTCGCACACCGGACACTTCTTGGCTGGCATCGTTTCTTCTCCTCAGCAAAGGCGAGAGCCACATTTCCGGGACAGCGCGACCGTCGCGCTGGCCGGACCATGGCCAAATCCTAGCGTCCGGGAGGTTTCTAGACTTTCAGATTCTTGCTCAATTCGCGCAAACGTTCGCTGGTGAGGCGGTGGCGGAAATCGGAAGGGGCGCAACCGAAGACTCGGCGAAACGCTTCGCTGAAATGGCTGTGGCTGGAGTAGCCCAGGTCGAGCGCCAACTCGGTCAGATCGGCAGCGCCGTCGGCCAGGCGCTCCAGGGCTGCGCCGAGGCGCAAGCGGATCAAGTATTGATGAATCGGGATGCCGACCAGCTGGCGGAAAAAGCGGGCCAGATGATACGGGGAGTAATGAACGGCGCGGCCGACGTCGGCAAGCCCCAGGGGCATTTGAAATCGGCTGGCAAGGAATTGTTTAGCGGCTTCAGCGCGCTCGCGTTGCACGCCCCACGCCCTGGTCGGCGCCGGCAGCGGCAGGCGGCCCCTGCTGCGGTAGGTCGCGTCGATTACTGCGGCCAGTAAATCAAGGGACATTTCGTCCACAGCTAGGCCGCCGGCGCCGCCGTTGCGGAGGTTTTGCCGAAGTCTTTGCAAGAAGAAAATCGTCTTTGATTCATTGGGCGCGTGCGTAAACGCGAAGAGCGAATCAGGCCGATCGCGCATCCCAAGCTCAAAGTCGCTCATAGCGTCCCGAAGGATGTCGTCCGGAAATGCAAAGCTCGTGCAGTCATCGCCGCCCGCAACGGGATGGCTGACCTGATAGGTCTCGCCGCCGTTAAAAAACATCACCTGGTTGCAGTCGGCAACGACCTGTTGCCGGCCGAGGTGTTTGACAAAGACGCCCGCGCGCGGAAAGGCGATGCTGTGACTCGTTGATTCTTCCTCTGCGCCGCAGGCGCAGCTCGTCGGACGGCAGCGCACATCCGTGATGCGTACGGTGGCGCTGCGATGGAGTGGAGTGTAGTGAAGATGTTCGGCCATGGTCCGATGCTAAGCCTCTGTTGTTCCAGATTGAGAAAAACCCGTACAATAGACGCCCGGCGTTTACTTTTGTTCGCGCCCTAACAAACTGACTCGCATGACACGACTCGCGCCGAAACTGCCGCCAGATGCCGCTCAAGCGCCGTCTGTGGTCAACGTCAAGCCGGCGCGGCAGCGTCTGGACTCCATTGATCTGCTGCGCGGGCTGGTCATGGTCGTCATGGCGCTCGACCATGTCAAAAGTTTCCTACCCGGCACGCCGATCGATGCGACCGATTTGACGAAAACAACTGCTCCGTATTTCCTCACCCGCTGGATCTCCCATTTCTGC
>DASZFN010001118.1:0-16776 GCA_035939715.1 Gemmataceae bacterium
GCACCGGCGAAGGACCATAGTACAAGGCGACGGCCAGCGGCCGGAACGGAATGATGTCGAGTATGCGGGCGATGGCATCTTTCATCCCCAGACCCAGGATGGGGCCGGGCAGCGCCCACACCACGGCCATCAGACCAAGGGCGCAGGCATGAAACCAGCGTGCTCCCATGGCCAACCAGCACAGGATCAGACCCAGCCCCGCGGTGATGACTCCCGCAGCCATGGCAAGCAGCAGGCTTTCCACAATGACGCGGCCCCGGTCGCGCAACGTCTGCGTTAGGTAGACGCCCGCGGTGTGCGCCGACCAGCTCTCGGGGCTGCCAGCCAATCCAACCTTCCAGATCAAGCTGCTTAGCGGTATGGCCAGCAGCACGCCAACGAAGAGCAGGATCAGAGCGAGGCACAGCCAGCGCACCGGCCCGAGCGGAATCAGCCGCGGCGGGGCGGTCAATGTGTCCAGGGGCGGCAGACTGTGCTGCCAGCCCAGGCTGCTCCAGACGACGAGCGCCGCCACGAGCACGACCAGTGGCAGCGCCACGGCGACGGCGCGTGCCAGCGCTTGCTGGTCGCCGCTCACAAACTGGGTATAGACTTCCTCGGCGAAGGTGCGAACTTGCATCATGTCCGTGACCGTGATCTCCGTCACGATCATGAGCGCCACCCATAGGCCGGCGGCCAGAATAGCCGCCCGCGAACGCGGCAAGGTCACCTGCCAGAGAACGCGCCACGGTCCCGTCACCAGGAGAGCGTCTTCTTCGAGCTCCCGTTCCACCCAGAGCAGCCCCTGGCCGATGAGCAGGATTGCCCAGGGCAAACCCGCCATGGCATGTACCCAGACAGCAGTGCCGAGTCCGTGTCCCCAGGGCTTGGCTATGACTCCGGTGGCCGATACGTCCGGATCTCCGGGCGCAGGATTGGTCCAGACGGCAACAGGCAACAAACCGCCCGTGCCCAGCGCCGCTTGCCAGGCAGAGGTGAAAAGCGGCAGCGGGATGAAAAGGGCGAGCAGCGTCAGCAAGCGCAGGCCGCCGCGGAAGGGCAGATCGGTCCGATACAGGAGCACGGCGCCGGTGGTGCCGAGAGGCAGCACCAGGGCCAGAGTGCCCAAGACCAACTGGAGCGTGGTCTTTGCTAGAGACAGAATGCGCTCGTATTCCGACCAGGCTTGCCAGCCATGACTATCACGCAACACGCCTGCAAAAGGCAAACCGACCGGGAGGCCGACGACCAGCAACAGCACCAGCACCGCAACGGCGCGCCACCAGGTCATGGATTGGTGAGCCTGAATAACTGTAGGACGGATTGGCAATCGGTCCTACGAGGTGGTGTCTCATTTGCTTGGGACAACCGAGAACTTACTTATCGTCCTGATCCTTATCTTTTTCCTTCGGCTTCATTGTTGCCGGCTTTGCCGGGGCCTTGTCCGCCGCCGGTTTCTTGTCCGGCGCGGTCGGTTTCTTTTCCTGGACATTCTTGGCGCGCAACGGCCTGGCATAGTCCTTGTCGCGGAGGCAAAGAAGCAGGCCGTCATTGCTGGCCAGGTAGATGCGATCGGTCAGTTCATTGCTGATGGGCGTGAGGAAATCGCGCACCGCAGTATACCTGGCCAACTGAGCGCCGCTGGCGCGATCGAGGACCAGCAGATTGCCTTGCGCGTCCACGGCGTAGACGAACTTTGGGTTGGAGGCGAGGAAGCGCTGAGCCTGGCGATTCATCCAGAGAAGGTTGCCGGTCGAGCGGTCGAGGCGGTACATGCCGGCGCGCTCGGCGATGACGTAGACGGAATCGTCGGTGACGCGCGGCTGGTGGTAGATCGGCCCGCCGCTCACAAAGCGCCACAGAATTTTCCCTGTGACAATGTCCAGGGCATAGACGCGAAAATCTTCCGAGGCAACGTAGGCGATCTCGCCGTGGCTGCCGATGGGCGCCGAGATCGGCGCATCGGCCTGGAAGTGATAAAACACGCGCGGCTCATACTTGGAAATGACAAAGAACAATCCATTGGCGCCGGCCTGGAAGAGAAAATCGGCAGTCAGGATCGACGATTGTTCAACGCGAGTTTCGGGGCGCGTTTCCGTGACGTAATCCCAGAAATACTGCGGTTGCGCTCCCAGGGCGCCGCCGACGGCGCTCGATTGAATAGCGGAGGAAAGCGGCCCCACCGATTTCACATACTTGCCGCCGCCGCCGACCGCGCTGACGGAACCGAGCGATTGGGTGCTGCCGAGCACCGAGGCGCGCTTGGCGGTGAACATGCCCTCAAGAGATCGCGGCGCCGGATCCTCCACTTTCTTCTCCACGACCAACGGGGGCGGAGCCACTTCGGTTTGTTTCGGCAGGGTATAGGCGTTGAGACGGTTGGTGCCTTCCGGAACAAAGATATGGTCGTCATCTGCCACGGGCGCCGCCGTGGGTGCTTTATCCAGGGCGAAGGTCCACAGCAGGCCGCCTTTCTTGCGATCCAGGGCGTAGATGTCCACGCCCTTGGCGACAAAGACCGTGTCGGAGTTGGAACCAAAGCCGGCGGCCGGCACGTAAGCAGCGCCGACGCGGTTGCGCCACTGCGTGGCGCCGCTATCGGGATCGATGGCGATGACCGCGCCGCTGCGCATCAGGAAGAGGATTTGCTTGTCATGCATCTGGATGTTGAAGATGCCGTCCCGTTGACCGTCTACCGGCAAATACGTGTGCCAGGCTTCCGTGAGGTTCAAGCGGTCGAGATCGGCGCGGGAAGGAATAGCAGGCTGCGAATACATGAGCCTGTTCTGCGCCGCTACCATTGCTACCGCTAGCAGGACCGCTACCGCCGCACCCAGATATGTCTTCATGCCAGTCATTCCTGTTGCCGAATCAAAGAGGAGAAATTTCCAGAAGCTTTACTTTAGCGTACCGGAGACGGCTTGTGCCAGGCCACATTACAGTTAGCTTGCGAAAAATGCCATCAATCTGATGGACTCTGCCGAGCGGACACCGAGCATACGCCGGCGCTGCCTCAACCTTTGCCCAGACGGCGTTTGTTTACAAAGAACCGGCTTAACACTTCCGCGCAGCGGTCCGCCAAAACGCCGCGGACAAGCTGGGAGCGATGATTGAGCCGTGGGTCGCTGGTGATCTGGTAGAGGGTATCACAGGCCCCCGCCTTGGGATCGGCCGCGCCGTAGACGAGATAGGGAAGCCGCGCCAGCACGATGGCGCCCGCGCACATGGGACAAGGCTCCAACGTGACATAAAGGACACAGTTTTCCAATCTCCAGGAGCGCAGGGCCTGGGCGGCTTGGGTAATGGCTATCATCTCCGCATGGGCGGTCGGGTCATGCAGTTGCTCGCGCTGATTATGAGCGCGGGCGATGACTCCCCTCTCGAGCGAAACGATCACGGCGCCGATCGGCACCTCGTCTTCATCCGCTGCCGCTCCGGCTTCTTCCAGGGCCATTTCCATGTGCGCAAGATGAAACGGATGACGGGGGTCATTCAACGGCAATTCAAAAGGGTTCCAGTCCAAGACATCTCCAGTAACGTGATCGCGCGAAATACCACTCGGCTGGACTCAACGAAGCTCATTGAGCGTGTAATAGGCCTCGGGATGAAGTACCCTGTCCCCGTCCGCAGCCCTGATGTCTTCCAGGTGCACTTCGTAAACGCGGCCTTTGCGAAACCCGCTCGCCAGCAGTGATACGGTCTGCCGGTCAGCGGAGAC
Source organism: Gemmataceae bacterium (assembly GCA_035939715.1). GTDB lineage: Bacteria > Planctomycetota > Planctomycetia > Gemmatales > Gemmataceae > DASZFN01. The sequence goes on from DASZFN010001118.1 coordinate 3,698, forward strand.
TCGGACGCCCTGGATCTTCTCCGCCCGCTTGTCCATCTCCGGGGAGCCGTAGGTTTGCCAGTAATTGTAAGTGAAGGACTGCAGACTGTAATGCGCAGCCTGGCGGGCCGGCGTCGCGTCGAGTGGCTTGGTGAAAGTAAGATCGAAACCTTCCCTGGTGAGCTTCATGGTTTCAATCTCAAAAGGAAGGACGCCGGTATAGACGAGCCGTTGGATACCATACGGCTTGCCGCCCACCGAGCCCCAGCCGCGTTCGGTCATGCCGGCGAACAGGCTGCCGTCGGGCGCAAATACGATGCGGTTGACGCCACACTCGAAACCGCTGCGAAAGGGAAAACAGGCGCCTTGAAAGCGGCCGTTCACCTTCTCCAGGAAGACGCGCATGACAATGGACTTGGCCTGGTCGCCGACGAAGCACTGACCGGCAAACGGGCCAAACTTGCCCCCGGTCGTGTCCCAGATGGGCTCGCTGGCGGATTGGCCCATCCGGCCATACGGGAACCAGATACATGGCGGCGTCAAAGCCGGCATACCGCGGCCGCCTTCCGTGCCCGGTTGGCCGTCATAAAGCATGCCGCTTGACACGTGCTCCGCGAGCTTGCCGGCAAAGGGCGTCTGGCTCAGCCAGCGTAGCCCGGCGGGATGGCCGTAAAACTCGCCAGGACGAACGTGATGCAGCTTGTTGGACGCCACCCATTCGCCTTGATTGTCCGTGTAGAAGAGATTTCCGTCTGGACTGAAGTTGATCCCGTTGGGTGAGCGCAGCCCAACGGCGTAAGGGGTAAGCTCGCCCTTTGGGCTTATCTTGACGCACCAGCCACGCCACGGCGATTTGGATTGGTGTCCGCCCCCAAAGCCGACGTTCAGCGTGACATAGAAATTGCCCTGCTTGTCGCGCGCCGGTCCGTAGGCAAATTCGTGGTAGTCGCCCGAGATGCCCCACTTGTCGCAGATAGCAAGATATTGATCGGCCACATCGTCGCCGTTGCTATCCACGAGTCTGGTCAGCTCGGGGCGCTGAACAACATAAACAGCGTGCGGCCCGTCCACGACCAATCCCAGGGCCTCGTGCAAACCACTGGCGAAAAGCTTGTAGCGAACCTGGCTCACATCCTCGGCCAGAGGATGGGAGATGAGCCAGACCTCGCCGCGGCGCGTGCAGGCCAGCAAGTTACCGTCCGGCCGGAAGGCCAGGCCGCCCACTTCCATGACAATCTCGCGCGGAATGGGAAGCGTCACCATACGGTAATGTTTCTCTTCCTCCGCCACGAGCGAGCGCGGCGGTGGAGCGAACACGTCGGCGGCATGCGGCGCACCGGCATTGAATACTACAACGGATACGACAAGGATTGCCGCTGTTGCGATGTTAATAGGCTTCGCCATCCTCACCTCTTCATTCCCCGCGCCATCTTACGGAGCAAGTCTTGCAGCAATGCCGGCTCGTCTCGGGGCAAAATCCACATTTTAAGGTCGACTATGGCTCTGGCCTTTTCCGCGGAAGCAGGAATGCGAAGCAGCGCCTGCCACTGCCCGTCCACGTGACGTAGATGCCAGGAGACATCGCCCGGCGCGGCGGCAAGGTCCAGAATGGCCAGCCGGTCGCCGTCCTGCGGCAGCAGTAGGAGCCGGCCGGCCGTCTCGAACTCGATCTGGCCCGCCTTCCAGTCAACCGCCAGCGGCATGTTGTGGCGGTCGAGAATCCGCGGGTTCTGTCGCGATTGGGCCGCAAAGAACCAGGCCGTCGTTTGCGCCGGCCTGGTAATCACAAAGCGGCGCGCCAGCCCGGACGCCAAAGGACTGCGTAGCGGCTCCACTTGCTCCGCAATGGCAAGTCGATCGTCGCCGCCATTCTCCAGACGATAGTGAAGAGTGGGCCGGCCCAGCTCATCGAGCGAGTAGTCATCGAACTGAAGATGATGGGGCCCGTTGTAGACCTGCCCTTCGGGCAAGGCTCCGCCGTAGCCGGGATCCCTGGCCTGGGCTGCAAAATCGGGCGGCTCCTGGGAAGTGTGCATGGCCCAGGCACAGCCTGCCGGTGAAGTCCAGAAGCGCGGGCCGAGCAGCCTGGCAGGATTGCCGCCCCTGCCGTCCCACACAGGCGAGGCGTCCAGGAAGGCGCCGGACCAGGCGTAGGCCAGCCGGCACGTGGTCAGGTCAAACGCAACTGAAATCCGACCCGGAAAACCGATGGCCATGGCGCGCGGACTGGCATCGGGCATGAAGGTCCGCAGCAAGATCGGCCGGTCCTTGACCGACAGCACCAGGCCCGGCGGCGGTTCCAGGCCCTCCGGCAAGGGCAGCGTCTTGCCAAGCGATAAATAGGCCCAGATTGCTTCCGCCTGCGCATCCGCGTTGCCGCCCAGGATCTGCGGCAGGAGCGACTTGCCCTCGGCAAAAATGGTCGGCATGCGCGTACCGGGCTGCATACGCTGGGCCTGCTCCAACCAGCTCCGGTACCAATCGTGGCGAACCCGCTGATCCATGGAGGCGAGATCGGGGCCGCGCGTGCCCGTGTTCGGGATGCCGGCGATGTCGTGACAGGAAGTGCAGCCGAAGCCGCCCTTACCGACCAGTTGCTTGCCTGCAAGCACTTTTTCCGCGGTAATTGTTTCCTTGTGAATTCGGCTATCGGGATCCGTCCCTTCGAGTGCAGCTAGCGCCTCAGGAAGCCAGCCGACATTGGCTTCGCCGAACTGCGGCATGCGCAAGCTCATCCACGGTCTTGCCCGAGCGCCCTGCGTCAGGACCTGCTTCATCCACGATGTGCGCAGCTTGTGGGCGACCCCGGTCAGCGGGGGTGGCGTTAGCGCTTCGCTGTTCTCGGCCTTTTCGACCCGTCGAAGCTGGTCGGTCAAGGCCGCGATCAGCCCCCCTGCCCCGTCACGCGCATGGCAAGCCAAGCAGTTGAATCGCTCTAGAGCTACACGTGCGGCATGGGCGGGCGCGGGTGAACCAGCGCCTTTGGCGCCTTCACGCAGAAAGAGCCGGAGCGCCTGTCGATCCTGGTCCGAAAAAGCAAACCGGGGAGACCTGCTTTGCTTGCGGCGCATGTCCGAAAGGCAGCCTTGATCGAGTTTCCCCGGCTGCGTGATGTCGCTGAAGGAGGCGTCGGCAAGCATGCTAGCAAACGCTGCTCCTCCCGGAGCAATCGTATGGCAATTATTGCAGCCCCTGTCGATCACCAGGCGCTTGCCCAGGTCAAGGACCTGGCCCTCGGCGGAAAGTTGCTGAAACTCCACAAGCTCCGGCAGACGCGATTCAACCCGTCGAAAGGCGGCTTCCCGCTGTGCTTTTGACGGCGCGTCCGGCAAGTCCTGCGGAATGTCCCTGTCGACGGCTTGGCACAGGAATCGTGCCAGGTCGCGCGCTTCCTCGCGATTGAGACGCATGTCCGGCATTCGCCCGCTTGGGTCAATGGCCAACGGATTCATCAAGTAAGCAGCCAGCCTGTCGGGCGTGGTTTTGCTGCCCAGGTTGCGGAGCGCATTCGCTCCGGAATGACAGGCCAGGCAACCGATTCCCGCGAACAGCAGCTCTCCGCGCTTTCGACTGGCCACCGCGTTGCTGGACCCCGGCAGTTTTGGATTGGGCTGAAGGGGGCCGCCGAGTGAAGCCAGATAGCGCGCGACGGCATAGCACTCCACGCGACCCTGTTCGTCATCTGCGAACAGCTGCGGCATCACCGCTCCCGAATGAATCTTCTGTGGCGCTGCCAGCCACGCATAAAGCCAACCCGGAAAAGCGCGCTGCCCGATGTCCGATAGATCGGGCCCTTGCCGTGTGGCCAGTCCCGTGGTCAGCCGGTCCTTGTCATCCGGCCGGTGACAGCGGATGCAGTTATGTTCTTCCGCGAAGAAGCGGCCGCGCTCAATCAATTGATCTCTGGCGAGTTTTGCCGACTCCTGCTCGGACATGTGCCAGAGATGATCGTAAGGGACGGGCTCTGAGCGAAAATGAGGCGCTTGCCAGAGCAATTCCAGGCGGGCCGGGCCTGGATAGCGGGTGAACCGAGCAGTCAGAGAATGAAAGCCGGCCGTTAAGTGAATGTCCTGCCCTTGAATGACAGACGCCTGCCGTCCTTGCACATCTCCTACAATGGCTTTCTTATCGCCCACTTCCAAAAGGAGCTTGCCGCGGAGCATGGCGCTAAAGCGATATGTCCCAGGACGCAAAATGTTGACATAACCCTGCCATAACATCGTTCCGGCATTGCCCTGCAGACGCGGGTGGGGCGCTTCATCGGCCCCAATGGACAAGGCAACGGTCGGCTCCAGACGACTTATCTCAGTTGCTTTGACGCGGTAGCCGGCCACTAGCCCCGGGCGCAGGCTCTCCTGGTCTGTGCCCGGCTCCATGAAGATAGGTCCGTCCCAATCCCAATCCATGTCCAAAATCTCCATGTCCGTATCTGTGTTCACAATGGCCAGGCCGAGTTGCTTCAGAGCATTTTGACAATGTGGTTCGCTCCAACCAATGCGCCGAAGAAATGGCTCCTGGCTATCATTCCAGATTTGGGCGAGACCCGAAGCGCTGCGCAGGCGGTTCCAAATCCTGCTGATTTTGAAGTGGATAAGTTCGGAATCTTTCGGACGAAGGACGAGACTGGCGCCCACCATCAAGAGTGCAAAGATTGGTAAGACCGCAAGCAATGCTTTCCTGGACTTGAGTGTAAACTGCGGCATGAAGTTACTCTACGGAGCAGCAATTGCCGGCGGGCACATGGGATCGATTATAATCATCAGCACGTTACGTGGCGTGTCAAGATTCCGCAAACGACAAAGGCGCATCCATGTTTGACCTTTCCGCCGTGCAGGCGGCGATTGCGAGCCTGGGGTTTGACGGCTGGCTTCTATACGATTTTCGCGGCCTGAATGTGCTCGCCCGCCGGGTGATCGGCCTGGGCGACGAAGCGATGCTGTCGCGGCGCTGGTTTTACTACGTGCCGGCGCGCGGCGAGCCCAGGAAGCTGGTGCATCGTATTGAGCCGCACTCTCTGGACCACCTTCCCGGCGCCGCGCAGCCTTATCTGCGCTGGCAGGAGCTGGAAGCCGGCGTGGCTACGCTCGTCAAGGGGGCGAAAAAAGTCGCCATGGAGTATGTGCCGCGGAACGCCAATCCCTACGTATCGCGCGTTGACGCGGGCACGATCGAGCTGGTGCGCTCCTGTGGCGTCGAGGTCCTCCCATCGGGCGACCTGGTGCAGCTTTTTGAAGCATGCTGGGACGATGACCAGTGGGCCATGCACCTGGAGGCGGCAAAGCACACCCGTTCCGCTTACGACGCGGCGTTCGCCTTCATCGCCGACCATGTCCGCGGCGGCCGAGCCCTGCGCGAGACCGACGTGCAGCATTGCATCATGACGCACTTCAAGACGCACGGCCTGGTCACCGACCATCCGCCGATCTGCGCGGTCGGCGCGCACAGCGGCGACCCGCACTACAGCCCTGGACCCGGCTCAGACGCGCCTATCAAGGAAGGCGATTTCGTCTTGATCGATCTCTGGGCCAAGCTCGACCGGCCGCGCGCCGTGTACAGCGATCTGACCTGGACCTGCTTTGTTGGGAACGAGGTGCCGAAAAAGTACGTGGATATCTTCCAGGTCGTAGCGCAGGCGCGGGACGCCGCCATTGCCCGCGTTCAGGAGGCGTTTCGCAATCAGCAACCGCTGCAAGGCTGGCAAGTCGATCAGGCCGCGCGCGCAGTCATTGACCGGGCCGGCTACGGACAATACTTCTGCCATCGCACCGGGCACTCCATCGGCCAGGAAACGCATGTCAACGGCGCCAACATGGATGATCTCGAAACCCACGAGGAGCGTCGCGTTCTGCCGAGGACCTGCTTTTCTATCGAGCCCGGCATCTATTTACCCGAGTTCGGCGTGCGCAGTGAAGTCAACGTCTTTGTGGACGCGAAGGAAAAGGTGCACGTTACGGGCGGTGCGCCGCAGACGGCTGTTGTGCCGCTGCTCAGGTGAGTGGTGAGTGGTACGCGGAGCGGCGAGTAGTGAGTAGTGAGTACTCGGTACTGGTGTGTACTCGATATTGCCCAGAGACTCACGACTCACTGCGCCTGGGCCTGGTGCAACGGTACATCCATGAGCCCGTACTTCTTCATCTTCTTGTAGAGTGTCACCCGGCTAATCCCGAGCGCGTGCGCCGCGCGGGCCCGGCTGTAGCCGGCATTCACGAGCGCGCGCTGGATGACGGTTCGCTCGGCGATCTCGCGGTTGTGCATGAGGGACTCGCCGGAAGTCTGGCTCTGGCCGTTGCCGCTGCTCAACGAGGCATACTCCTGAACGGGTTGCGGTAAATGCTGGAAGAGCAATTCCGAGCCGGAACTGACCAGCACGCCCTGCTGCACCACATTCTCCAGTTGCCGGATGTTGCCGGGCCAGGGGAAGCCCTCGAGCGCCGCCATGGCTTGCGGGCTGATGTCGAACAGATCCTTGTTGAACTTGCGGTTAAAGCGCGCCGCCATGCCGCGGACCAGCGGCCCGATGTCGTGCACGCGCTCGCGCAGCGGCGGCAGGTGGAACGACATGACGTTGAGCCGATAATACAGATCGCGACGGAACTTGCCCCGGTCCACGGCCTCGTCCAAATTCCAGTTGCTGGCGACGATCATGCGCGCCGTGCACACCTGGGTTTCGTTGCTGCCGACCGGCTCGAATTCGCCTGTCTCGATGACGCGCAGCAGGTTGGCCTGCTGCTCCAGGCCCAGGGCGTCAATTTCATCGAGCAGCAGCGTGCCTTCTCCGGCCGCGGCGAACTTGCCGATCTTGGGACGGTCGGCGCCGGTGAAAGCGCCCTTGGCGTGGCCAAAGAACTCACTTTCCACCAGGTTCGCGGAGAGGGCGCCGCACGGCACCACCAGGAAGCGGTGCTCTTTCCGGGCGGAACATTCGTGGATCAAGCGAGCCAGGTAGGTCTTGCCCGTGCCGGTCTCGCCGGTGAGGAGCACCGTGACGTCATGGGTGGCTGCGAGGGCCAGGCGATCGACCATCGGCATGAGCGACGGCGTCCAGCACAGCAAGCGCCGGCCGATGACTTCCTCGAGCGATTTTTCACCCATGTCGGTGAAAGGCTGGCCGCGGCCCAGGCGATCCTTGATGAGGCCGGAAAGCATGCCGGCCTGCTCCGGCCAGCGGATCTGGCGGCAGATGCGCGATTGGACGCCGCTCAGGTCTTCGCAGCAATCGGCCGCCTCGCCGGCCAGCACCACGATCGTGGCGGGAAAGTGTTGCAAGGAGACTTCTTGCACGAGGCGAAGAACCTGCCTGGCATCGGCCGGCGTGGACGCCGCCAGCACCAGCACTCCGTCCGTATCCGGTCCTAAAAGATCTCTGATCGACGCGAATTTGCAAACGAAGGCCGCCTGTCCCAGAGCCTTGTGGAGATGACCCCCAATGGCGCTGGCGAGGCGGGCATCGTCTGCCACCAAGGCAAGACGGCTGCCTGACATTCGAGATACCCCCATGTGTGAGACCCGAGCCAGTTCGCGACCCGTGCCTCAAAGCCGCTCGATCTGTTCCATTGCTTACGCACTCCCTGGGGATGAGCATGAGGAGATGCGGAGCCCGTAGCAAAGTCCCGGGCCCGCCCCCCACACGACTATACGCTCAGCCGCATCAAGGACTGCGCCAGACCGTTCATCTATGACAATAGATTGTCCACTCGCCGGAACAGCGTGGTCCAGCAAGCCGATTCCTTTCGGTAGGCCGTATCCTTACGGAAGGGGGAAAACGACGCACACGGCGAGTCAAACAACAGGCGGCCCTGACCGCCGTTGTCATAATTCCGGTGCGAAGAGAAATCCCCTACTGCACTTCTTCCCAGGGGAGTGTTGGGGAAAGAAGCCGTGCGCAGGCGAACATGGCCTGCGTCTGGTACCTTTGGGGAAGACTTTCCGGAGTGGCGTGCCTCTTGCACTGCCCCGATTTCTTCAGTCCGGCAAACAGGGCCGGGCCAATGCTTATGAACCAAGGAATTTAGGCGATTTCTTCCGGGCTGTCAAGGAAATAATCTTAATTTTTCGGCGTTTCCTCTTTCTTAGTCTCTTCCGTCACGACCGCGCCATTCACTTCAGGCGCAAAAAGCAGTTCCGCATCCAGCAGGGATTGGGCGATATCCCGAATTTGCCGGCGCTGGCGGCGCGACAGCATCCGCAGCCTTTTGTAGGCCTCCTCTTCCGAGATGCCCAGGCGCTGAATCAGGATGCCCTTGGCACGCTCGATGACAACCCGGTCGGCCAGGCGCTGTTGCAGATGGGCAAATTCCTTGTGCCAACGGGCCTCGCGCCTGGCGGCGGCCTGGCAGGTGAGCAGGCTGAGCCAGACGGCCTCGGCGCTCGCGGACGGAGGCACGAAAGTCAGGGGATGGGAGTCGCCCAGCGGGCGAAAACGCTCCATGTGCTCGGCGCCGGTGACAAGGACCATACCCAGGCCCAGGTCCAGCACCTCCTGGAGCCACGGGCCGTCGGGACAGGCACGCGCATTGATGACGATGAGGTCCAGCAGATCGGGGACGAGCTTGCCCAGGGAGGCGGCGAGGTCCGGCTGAAATGCCGAGGTGCCGAGCAGGCGGAGCCCCGTGTCCAGCTGATCCTGGAGCCGGCGCAGCAGTTCCTCCAGGGCGCTGGGAGAGCCGGCCTGCTTGTCGTCGATCAGCCACACCCGCATTGACGTACCTTGTGCCGGAAGGTCGGCCTCAGATCGGCAATGAGAAAGTCTCCACGCTGTCCCGCGCCGCCCAGAGAACTGATCGCGCTGTGCCGCTGCCCTGCGATCGCGATATCAAAATCTTAGTCTTTTTTTGACGGCCATGTCCCCAGGTTGAACGAGAGCGTTTCCTTTTGCCGCCCGGCGTGTCTACAATAGTCGCATCGCGGGCGGCAGCGCCCCCGTAGCTCAGGGGATAGAGCGACGGTTTCCTAAACCGTAGGTCGCAGGTTCGAATCCTGCCGGGGGTAATCGCCAGCTATTCCTGCTTCTTCATGACAATGGAGACGTTGGGGCTGCCTTCCTTGGTTTTGAACTCGGTCGGACGCTCGGTCTCCCCTGCCTTGGCCACGCAGAGTTTGAACTTGCCATCTTCGATCTCGTAAATGCCGAGCTGCGTCTTGCCCTTGTCGTCGCCGCTTTCGATCATGAAATCGATGGCTTTCGGCTTCTTGTCGGCGTGCAGCTTCACCTTGCCTTCTTCCTGGTTGCCGGTCATTTCAAAGGTGTACCGTTCGCCCTTGAACGTCATTTTCATGTTGCCTTGCTTGAGGCCGTCTTCGGGGAATTCCTTGCCGTCCTGCTCGCCGCTTACGGCTTTCCACGTGCCCTGCATCTGATCCTTGTCCTTCTTGGCCTGATCCTCTTTGCCCGGATTGGCGCCGGTCAAGCAGAGGGCAACGCCGACGACAAACGGAAGGAAAGAACATGCTTTCATGATTGCTCTCCAAAAAGAGTGAGAAGTCCTCTGGGCATTCTATGGGACGACGCGCTTCTTGCATCCACAGCCCGCAGCGTAACAAGGGCCCCTTGCTGGCGCGGCGGGCTACAATATCCGGCTAGCCGCGGCCGACGTAAAGCTGGCCGACGGGCAACACGATGGCCTCGAGCATATTCATGTGCGCCGGCAAGGTCGCCATTCCCAGGGCGGTTTCCGCCAGCTCCTCCACGGTCATCATCGGCTCCTCGTCTTCCTTCCGCCCTGTGTCGCGGCGACGCTCGATCAGAACATTGCCTGGATGCAAACAGCCACAGGAGATGCCGAAATCACGGCCTTCCAGAGCCGTCACCTGCGTCAGACCCCACAGCCCATGCTTGCTGCTGCTGTAAGCCGCCGAGTTGGGGCGCACGCGCTGGGCGGAGATGGAACCGATGTTGATGATCCTGCCCCCGCCCTGCTTTTTCATGATCGGCAGCGCGGCGCGCGTGCACAGAAACGGCGCGCGCAGGTTGATGGCCAGCACCTTGTCCCAGGTCTCCACGGGCAGCTCGTCCAGCGGCCCGCCGTCAAAGGCGCCGGCGTTGTTGACCAGGATATCGAGCCGAGTAAAACGTTCCATCAGTCTGGCGAACACCATGTGCACCTGTTGCTCTTCGGTCAAGTCCGCCGCCACCGCGAGCACGCTGGCCCCGCCGGCCGTCAATTCATCAGCGGTGCGCTGCAGCGCCTCGGCGCCGCGCGCGCAAAAGACCAGGGCTGCGCCCTCGGAGGCCAGAGCCCGCGCGATGCCCTTGCCGATGCCGCGGTTGCCGCCCGTGACCAGGGCGACCTTGCCGTCAAGCTTGCCCACCGCTTGCCCCCTTTGCTTGCGCCTGGCGATTGGCCTCCGCTTCGAGATAACGCGCCAGCAGGCGATGGAAATGATAGCCGGCAATCTCCCGGCGCACGCTGAAGCGTCCCGCTTCATAGGACCGGCTGGCCAGGCCGCGTTGCACTTCCTCGCAGATGCCGACGTCCTCCATCTGCACCTGATGGGTCACGGCAATGCTGTCCGCCATGAACTGCCGCGCCTGCGTCGCCTCGGTATCGGCGAAGTAGAGATCGAAGATCACCCGGCAGCGCTCCGGCCCCAGCGGCAGGACCAGATTCACGTCCATCAAGCCCTGGTAGGCGTTCAACATGAAGTTCGGGAAGATCCACCAGTAATGGGCAGTGTCGCCGCTGCGCACCTTGCCGGTGACGGCGTCGGCGTGCGGATCAGCCGGCTTCATGGGGCTGTGCTGCACACTGGTGTGCCCCTCGATTTCCGTGCGGTATTCCGAGTAGTCGAGCACGCCGGCCAGCCCGGGATGCACCGTGTTCACGTGATAGCCGCCGTCGAGGTAATTATCGACGTACACCTTCCAGTTGCAGGCAAGATCATAATGCCGGCGTTCCACAAAACGCAGGCCGCCCAGGTTCAGTTTCTCGGTGCGCTCGGGCATGGGAGCCAGGTATTCTGCCAGCGACAGAGGTTTGGCACCGTCTTGCGCGGCACTCTGACGGACCCAGACGAGTCCATCCCAGGTATCGACCTCCAGTTCTACCAGTCCATTGTCTTCGCGAAAGAAATCCTCGACCCCTTCAAATTCCGGCGTGCCCCGGAGCCGACCAGCGAGGTCGTAAGTCCAGCCGTGGTAGCGGCAGCGGAGCTTGCTTACTTTGCCCTGTTCCTGCTCCACGACGCGCCCGGCCCGATGCCGGCAGACGTTGTAGAACGCGCGAATCTTTCCTTCTTGATCGCGCACCACCATGATCGGCTCGCCGGCTAGGTCCATGGTGAAAAAGGAGCCGGTCTCGGCAAGCTGATCCAGCCGGCCGAGCCACTGCCAGGTGTTCCGAAAAACCGATCGGCATTCCGCGGCGTAGATTTCCGGATCAAAGTACCAGGAACTGGGAATCGTTCGCGCCCGCTCCAACGGCAAGTGCGGGTCAAAGAGCGCGAGCTTCTCGTGCAGGGTGGAGGCCATAAGTCTCTTCCTTTCCGCTGCCTCGGTTCTCCTTCAAGGCTATCTGGTGTCTAACACCAGATGCGCATCTGTAACTGAGTTACAGATGAGAATGTTGAGTTTGCCAGTTTGCCAGGTGAGTTTGCCAAGGTTGGCAAACTCAGTTGTTCAGATAACCCCTTCTTGGAAGGCGGCTTATGTCAAGAAAAAAAAATGAGTTTGCCAGTTTGCCGCGTTTTTTGAGCCGGGGTCTCTACAGGAGTGTCCGCTTCAGCGTTGCTGAATGTACACACCCGTACGGGGCGGAACGCTCACGCGAACCTGCACTCGCTGGAGGTGGCGGCCAGGTGCGCATCAGTAGCTAGGTTACAGATTCGCGCTGAAATTGTTATCCGGCGAAATCCCCTGTCGTTCGTTTTTCTCTTCAACAAACTGCCCCCAGGGCGCATATAGAAGGGCAGGCCCATGGGAAGCGACCATGCACCAGGCGCAGGAACGCGATGAGTGGCTGATGGCCCAGGTAGCGGACGGCAAACGCGAGCACCTGGAGCCGCTCATCCGCCGTTACGCGAACCCGCTGTTAACCTTTATCCGGCGCATGGTCGGCGACCAGCACCGCAGCGAGGAATTGTTCCAGGACGTCTTCCTGGCGGTCTGGGTCAAACGGCGGCAATATGAGTTTCCGCGGCCGTTCAAGAGCTGGCTGTACGCGATAGCCGTCAACAAATGCCGGGCCAGCTTTCGTGGGCAGGCGCTGCCCGCCTTCCTGGCGGAGGCCGGCAATCTAGCCACCCCGCCGGCCACGCGTGAGCCCTCCCCCGTGGAAAAGATGGTTGCCACGGAAACCGCGGCGCTGGTCGCCAACGCCGTGGAGCTGTTACCGCCCCAGCAACGGGCCGTGGTCGTTCTGCGCGTCTGGGACGGCCTGTCCTATGCCGAGATTGCCGAAATCGTGGGTCGCAGCCAGGGCACGGTGCGCTCGAACATGCACCACGGCCTGGCCGCAATGCGAAAATACTTGGAGCCGCGCCTGGAATGAAGGGGCCAATCATGCTGAACCCCAACGATCACGTGCTGGATCATGTCGATAGCTATTTGCACGACGTGCTCGACGACGTCGATGCCGAAATCGTGCAGCAACATGCCGAACGTTGCCCGATCTGCAAGGTGGCGCTGGAAGAGGCGCGCAAACGGCAAGCGGCCCTGGAGACCGTGCCGGCCAGCGAAGCTTCCGGGCAATTGATTCGCGCCACCTTGGCGAAGATCGATGGCTACGAACAAACCCGCCGGCGCAGGCGGAAGATCCTCGGCTGGGGAGTCGCGCTCCCCGTGGCCGCCTGCATTGCCCTCCTGTCGTGCGTGCATCTCTATTATCTGAATCTCGCAGTGACTCCTTACAGCCTCGAAATTCTTGGGCAGAGCACGCTGTTGGCAGGGACGACCGGTTCTCTCCGCGTGCGGCTGGTCCATCATCAAACAGGGACGCCGATTCCAGGCGTGCCCGTGGACATCGATCTTCGGGACAATCATGCCGATAGCAACGTCCATCTCGCCAGTTTCACGACGAATGCCGAAGGAACCGGCCAGCCGCGCTTTGAACTCCCCGAATGGGCGGACGGCGATTATGAACTGCAGGTCGTCGCTCGACCAACGT
>DASZFN010001119.1:0-18254 GCA_035939715.1 Gemmataceae bacterium
TTTCCGAAAGCAGCGCCGTTCGCGTGCCGAAAACCGCAGCGCATTCCAGAGCTTGTAGCCCAGCGGCTGCAAATGCTCGTCCACCATCTCCGCGTCGCTGAAGGCGAAACCGGCCCCGGGATCATCCAGGAGAGCCCGTTCCAGCACCGCTAGCTTCAGTGGCAGCCAGACATCGTCCTGGTCGGCAAGAACGACTATATCGCCCCGGCACAGCTCAACCGCCTGGGCGAAATTACGCGTTGAGCCAAGGTTCGCTGCGTTCGCCTCGATGCGCACGGGAAAAGGGGCAGCTTCGGCAAAGCGGCGGGCAATCGCCAGGGTAGCGTCCGTCGAGCGGTCATCACAAAGGACCACCTCGTCCGGGAGCCGCGCCTGGTTGCGGATACTTGCGAGCTGCTCGGCAAGGAAACGGTCGCCGTTATAAGTGCACAGTGCCACAGAGATCATGCAATTGCAGATTTTAGATTGCAGATTGCAGATTGAAATAGCGATCTACTGGACCGCCTGGACTTTGCCGTCGCGGAAGGAGATTTGCACGCGTCCATCCGCACAGACGTAGGTCCACAATTCGAGCGAGTCAAAGCCCTCGCCGACATCCTTCTTGACCATGTCCGGATCCGGTTCTCCCAGCTTCTCAATAACCTCGCCGGTGGTCATGCCCAGGGCAATCTTGGCCCGCGTTTCGGGAGCAGTCATTGCCGCGGCGGCATTATCCACCTCGCGCCGCTTCAGCGACTCATTTTGCGGTCGCAAGACCAGCAGGATGCTAATCACAAAGAACACGATCGAAAGACCGCAAAGGAGCGATGCGACCAGCAAGACGGCGCCGCCTGACCGCGACGAGAGGCGGGCCCCGTGCCCAGGCTGAACGACGCCGGTGCCGCCGCAGACCGAGCAAACCACCTTGTTATAAACGACCTGGGGATTGAGCGCCGATTTGACCACGCAGGTCGTGCAAGCGGTTCGCAATTTGAGATTGCCGGCGGCGTCCTTGCAGCCGCCACAATACGTGGTGCCATGACAATGGTTGCAAACGCGTGAAGCATCCATGAGGTTTGCTGGATGGGTCAAATGCTTGCTGCGTCTGAAAATATCCCATGTTCTTATTAGGCACGACGTGTAAAGATCGTGTGAAGATCCATACGGTTTGCCGTGAAAATCCCTTCTTGCCGATTTCAAGCAAAATACGCGCGTCCCTCAAAATAGCATGTTATCTTCCACGGTGCCGCTTGGTACCGCGCACGGAAGTCTCCCCGTATGTCCCGGATCGCTGTTATCTGTCCACATTGCTCCGCGACGCTTCGCATTCCCCGGAAAGGTGCAAACAAGTCCGTCGGCTGCCCGCGCTGTGCCAGCCGGTTTCTCGCGAAACCTGTAAAACTGCCGAGGCGTAAGAAAAAACGTAACCCCGAGCTGACCAGAAAATCAGTCGTCGGCGTGGTGTTCGCCCTCGCTTGCCTGGGCACCCTGACGCTGACGCTCTTTTACTTCCTGAAGAACGCACCAGCGACGGATGCCGAGCCACATCTCGGCCCCGCGGAGGAAAGCCTGAGCGTCCTCGAACTTGCTGCGCGCTATCGGGACAACAACGCCGGCGCCGAACAGCATCATGTGGGAAAAGTATTTCAATTGACGGGGCGCGTCGACAGCATCGGCAAGGAGATCTCGGGCGCCCCTTTTCTGTCGCTGTGCGAGAACATCCAGGGTGAAGTCTTTACGGTGCGCTGCCTGTTCAACGGCGGCGACGTCGCGATGCTGGAGGGAGTACGGCCGGGAGACACCGTGACGGTCGACGGCCGGTGCCGCGGCAGCTTCCCCATCGTGATCCTGGAAGAGTGTCAGCTCAGTAAGCCCGAAAAATAAGCAACCGGGGGCCAGAACCGACCCCCGGGAGCGCGCGAGCTGTGATTCTCCCGGTCAGCGCTTCAACTGCAACGGCGGCAACTCGTCCCCATCTTCACCGACCGTCAAGGTCAATCCTGAACTCTGTACGTCCTGGTAGCGCGCGGGGATATGGCTCGGGCTTCCATTTGCCGGCCCATTGATGCCGGCGCTATACGGCTCAACCCATACCAGATACTCCCCCGGCGCCGCGCCGTCCTCGTCCACGAAGGTGCGCAGCACGAAAGCTCCGTCCGGACCGATATTGCCCCAGCAGCGTACGCCTCGGCCCGGTTCTTTGGGGACCAGGCACACCCGGCCATAGCGAACGGGATTGCCATCGAGGTAGATTTTCCCACGCGCAGGGTAGACCGCAGGATTCGGCGTCGGCCGGCCGCTTCCGCAGCCGAGCGTACCCAGGAGCAAGCACAAGACCGTGGCACAGGGATATCTACTCACCACTCAATACTCCACTCCCTCCGGAATTGGCAAATTCTCGTTGGCGGTGACCAGGCGGCGCAGGACGACGGGGTCCATTTGCTCGTTGAGAAAGCTCACGTGCCCGTCCATGAAAACCGCGTTGGCCCCGCCCGGATGAAAGCTGAAGATTTCATCGTTTGGTCCGCAGTCTCCCGCCGCGCTAGTCCACAAGCAGGTCGTTGCCGAACCGCCGAAGGGGAACTTGTTGTTATTAATCACCTGCGTACCGGCGCCCCAGGTTCCCGACGGCGGCCCGGACACGCCGATGGCACTGGCCTGCTCGGCCCAGCGCCAAAACTGGCGCGGGGCATTGATGGCCGGGTCGGTGTAAAAACTGGCCATGTTTTCCCAGCGCGAGTCCTCGGCAACGGCGATGGTCTTGCTCGTGCCGTCGCGAATCCCGCCATCGATGATGGTGCCGCCGGCTTTCAAGGCGCCGTCCATGCGCGCACTCTTGTTGCGAATCGTGGTGCCGTTGGGAACGTTGGGATAAGAAGCAGGGCTGGCAATGTCCGTCCACACCGTAGGCCCGTAATCCACGTAGCCATATCCCAGGGCATCAAAACCGCCGGCAGGCCGAAGGAGATTACTGGGACACAGATAGACGGGAACGACATTCTGGGCGGCAGCCTGATTTTGCGGCGCGTTGGTGTAATCGTCATAGGCATAGCGGAGATCAAATTGCGAGTGAACGTCCTCGTGGTCAAGCAAGGGCAGCAGCACGGTGAATAAAGAGACGGGGCTATTCTTGGCGAATGGCCCCGGCGACAACCCTTCAAAAGTCGTGGCCGGCGGCGCTTGCGAATAATCCGATCCCTCGCCACCGGTCGGGTAGCGCTGATACTTCACCGAGTAGTGCACAATCGCGAGGCCGATTTGCCTGAGATTGTTGGAACATTTGGTCCGGCTGGCTGCTTCGCGCACCCGTTGCACGGCCGGCAGCAGCAAGCCGACCAGCACGGCAATAATGGCCATCACAATCAGGAGTTCGATGAGCGTAAACGCGCCCTCCTGGCTGGAGCGTGAGGGTAATTTCATGGCTAGGTCCCCTTTTGACAGTCCTCCGACCTACTCCAACTTCCTGAAGAGGCATGCTAGAGAGCAACTGTTCAGAAATGATGTAGAAAGCGCTAAGACGAAGTAATTTTGCGCGGCCGCAACTGGTCCGGACGGCTCGCCGGGCGTAGAGTAGGACGGATCATGGGCAAGCAGCATCGCGTTGGGTCTGAGCAACGCCGGCAATCACCCAAAGAGCGGGTCTCTGCGCCTGCTGTAGGACGGATTGCCAATCCGTCCTACAAGTGGAAGCTTTTGCTGCCGATTCTCCTTCTGGCGGCCGGCCTGTTGGCTTATCACAACAGTTTTACAGGGGCATTTCTTTTTGACGATGACCCGGCGATTGTCCACAGCCCGGAAATCCGTCAGCTGTGGCCGTTTCAGGGCGCGACAGCTGTCCCGCCTCGGGCTTTGGTGACGTTAACCCTCGCGGTCAACTATGCCTTGGGCGGACTGGAACTTTGGGGCTATCATGCCGTGAATCTGACGATCCATCTCCTTGCCACTCTGGTGCTGTATGGCATCATGCGCCCCACGTTGCAGTCTGAGTCATTCGCTGGCAGCTCTAGGACGGATTGGCAATCCGTCCTACGGGGCGAGAGCGCCTGCTGGCTAGCTTTCGCGATCGCCGTTCTATGGGAAGTGCACCCGCTCCAGACCGAAAGCGTTACCTATCTGGTGCAACGTGCCCAGTCCCTGCAAGGGCTGCTGTACCTGCTTACCCTCTACTGCGTCCTGCGCGGCGCGCGGGCAGGGGCAGGGCAACGGTGGTGGTACGCGGCCGCTGTCCTCGCGTGCGCGCTAGGGATGGCGAGTAAGGAGGACATGTGCACGGCGCCGCTGCTCGTGCTTGTTTACGATCGGATCTTCCTGGCGCCGACCTGGGCCGATGTGTTCCGCCGGCGCTGGGCCCTGTATCTTGGCCTGGCAGCAACTTGGCTGATTCTTGCACCGTCTATAAGCCTGGCGCTCGGCATCGGGAAAGTGACAAGTGACGAGGGACGAGTGACGAGTAATCAATCGCCACTCGCCACTCGTCACTCGTCACTCGTCACTTCTTCGCCCACTCGTCACTCGTCACTCGCCACTTCGTCGCCTGTCTCGGCTGGTTTCGCGATGGAGGGCGTGACTCCACGGGAATACGCCCGGAGTCAGCCGGGGGTCATTTTGCACTATTTACGCCTTGCCCTGTGGCCGAATGCCTTGTGCCTTGATTACGGCTGGCCTGTCGCTCGAGGCGCAAGTGCCGTCGTATGGCCTGGGCTGCTTGTGGGCGGCTTGATTCTATGCACAGCCTGGGGACTATGGCGCTGTCCGCCGCTTGGATTTGCCGGGGCCTGGTTTTTCCTCATTCTGGCGCCGACCTCCAGCATCATGCCCATCGCGGATCTCGCCGTCGAGCGGCGCATGTATCTGCCGCTAGCGGCTGTGATCGCTCTGGTCGTGCTGGGCGGATATATGGGGCTGCATTACGTTTGCTTTCGCCTGGTCTTGTCCAGACGTGCGGCGATGTGGCTGCAAGGAAGCGTCCTTGTTGCCCTGACGTTGCTGTTGAGCTGGCGGACCATCGAACGCAACGATCAGTACCGTGATCCCATCGTAATTTGGTCCAGCGTACTGGCTCTGCGTCCCGACAATCCTCGGGCCTACAAAAATCTTGCCGTGGCGCACACGTCGCGCGGCATACAGCTCACCCTCGATGGTAAGGTTGCCGAAGCCGAACGGGAGTTTCGCACTGCCCTGGACCTTAAACCCGGTCTTAGTGAAGCCCACATCAACCTGGGTGCATTGCTGGCTTCCCAGGCAAGAGTTGCGGAAGCCGAGAAGCATTTTCAGGCGGCCCTGGAGAGCAATTCCCGCGACCCGGAAGCACATTATGACCTCGGCTTGTGCCTGGCCCGGCAGGGAAAGATCGAGGAAGGGATGCGGCATTTCTCGATCGTTGTCGAGCTAAAACCGGACCACGCCAAGGCCCACTATCACCTGGGAGCTTCTTACGCGAAGCTGGGCAAGGCACCGGAGGCCATGAGCCATTTGCGCACTGCCCTTCGACTCAATTCCGCCAATGCAGCCGCCCATTATTGTCTGGCTGTGTGCCTTGCCTCCGAGGGAAAAAAGACCGAGGCAATGGAGGAATTTCGCATGGCTGCACATCTCAACCCGCAATTCCGTATCCCGGATCTCAGCTCGGCGCCTTAAGCCGCAAGCGACAAACCTCGATGAACGGATTGGCAACGCCTGCGCACGGAACAGTGAGTGGTTTCGATGAATTTGTGATGAAAAGGGCCTGACGGCGGGCGGCAGTTATTGTTTTGCGTGGTCTCGGCCGTTACAAGTGACTGGAGTGCCGAGCGCGGCGGCGTGAATCCCACCACCGGGCGCTTGGCGTGCCGCTTTGAGGTTCGAAGACAAACTGCCACATGATCGCCAGCGTCCAGCCAATGCCTGAGTCCTCTAGACCAGATTCCAGCTCACCTACAAAACTCACCATCGCCATTCCCTTTTTCCGCGGCAGTCAGTACCTGCGGCAAGCCATTGAGAGCGTGCTGCGGCAGAGCCAGCCTGCCTGGCAGCTTCTTGTCTGCGACGATGCCAGCCCTGAGATCGACGTACGGCGCCTGGTGCTTGGCTATCGCGACCCGCGCATTCGCTACGTGCGCAATGAGCGCAACCTGGGTATGGTCGGCAACTGGAATCGGTGTCTGGATCTGGCGCCAACTGACCTGGTCACTTTGCTCCATGCGGATGATCAGCTGCTCGATTGCTACGTCGCCATGATGACCGAGGCAGCGGAGCAACACCCGAAAGCGGTCGCCTTGTTCTGCAGAGCGCGGATCATTGACCAGGACGGCCGAAGCCGTTTCTCTTTTCCCGACCTGTACAAGCGCCTGCTTGCCGACTGCGTGGGCAACGGCTTGCGCCTGGAAGGGCCGACCGCCCTGGAAGCCCTGCTCCGCGGCGATTTCATCATGTGCCCGACGGTGTGCTACCGAAAGAGCCGGCTGGGCCTGCGGCGATTCTCTTCCGACTGGCGCTTCGCTCAGGACATGGAATTCTTTACCCGGCTGCTGTTCCAGCGCGAGACCCTGATCGGGCTGCCGGCCGTCGGCTATGCCTATCGCCGGCACCGGTTGAACGCGACCGCCGAGTATACGAAGAGCCTCTTGCGTTTCGAGGAGGAATCCCGGCTCTACGATGCCCTTGCTCACGCCGCGCATAACCGCGGCTGGGAGCAAGCCGCACGGCTGGCGCGACGCAAGAGCGTCATCAAGCTGAACCTGCTCTACTGCAGTGCCGCCGACTTGCTCCGTCTGCGCCTGCAAGAAGCCTGGCAGAAGCTGGTGTTCCTTCGCAACTTGACCGTAGGACGGATTGCCAATCCGTCCTGGAGAGCCTGAGGCCCGCGATGACTGTTCTACTGACACCGCCGAAAAGGCCGACCGAGGTGCTCCCGCAGGGCACAGCCGTGGCGCGCCATCTCATCGTCATCCCGGCCTACAATGAGCAGGAAGCCTTGCAGCAAACGATCGCGGATCTGCAAACGCTACCGGATCATTACGATATTCTGTTGATCGACGACGGCTCGCGCGATGGCACCGCGGAACTGGCCCGGCGCCTGCAGAAAGCCAGCCGGCTGCCCTTGCACCTTCTCCATCTGCCGATGAATTGCGGCATCGGTGTGGCCGTCCAGGCCGGCTACTTATTTGCAGCGCAACGCGGCAGCTACCACTACGTGATCCAGTTCGACGCCGATGGCCAGCACGACGCCGTCCATATCCCCGCCCTGGTCCGGGAGTGTCAGGAGAAAAACCTCGACTTGTGCATCGGCTCCCGCTTTCTGGAATCAACAACGAGCACTGGCTCCTCATCGCTCACCGCTCACTCACCACTCACCACTCACTCCTCACCACTACAATCGACATTCGCCCGGCAAATCGGCATCCGCTTTTTTGCCTGGCTCATCAGCACGCTTTCGGGTGTGCGCGTGACAGACCCGACCAGCGGCTTCCGCTGCGCCGGTCCTCGTGGTTGGAAACGCTTTGCCCTCCACTACCCGGAAGATTATCCGGAGCCGGAGTCGTTGTTCTGGTGCGCGCGCAACCGGCTGCGGATCGGCGAGGTGCCCGTGCGCATGCGGCCGCGGCAAGGGGGCGTCAGCTCGATTCGGCCCGTGGACTCCGCTTATTACATGATCAAGGTGTCGCTCGCCATCTGTCTCGACCGGATGCGAGCACGGGAGCGGCCGACGTGAGTGCCGAGACGCTGATGCTGGTGGGCGGCATCCTGTCGTTCTTGCTCACTCTGCATTGGGTGCGCAGCCGCAGCCTGCGCGAGAAATACGCCGTCATCTGGCTGGCTGTGGCTTTCCTGCTTCTGCTCTGTGGCCTGTTTCCGCGCATTCTCATGGCCTGGGCGGAGACCTACCATCTTAGCTACCCGGCCGCGGTGCTGTTTGTCGCCCTGGCGGTCATCTACTCCTTCGCCTTCTCCGTGTCCGTATCCCTGACGCGACAGTATCGCCGCAATACCCGGCTGACGCAGGAGCTTGCCATCCTGGAGCACCGGGTCCGCACGCTGGAGCGGCTGCTGCAGGACCAGGAAGAGCGCGTCGAGAAATCGTGATCTCCTCACTCCACTCGCATTAAGCGATTCAGTACTCCAACCAGCTCATCGACACGCACTCGGAGATCATGTTCTGCTTCAACATAGCGGCGGGCGTTACGGCCCAGGCTGGTGGCATACTGCGGATCGCGCCAGAAGCGGCGCAGCTCTGCGGCCATCCGGTCGAGGTCGTCGCCGCAGACGACGCCGCAGCCGTGCCGATTCAGGATGCCGTCGGGATCTACTTTCATGGACAGGATCGGCAAGGCGTGTTTGCCGGCCTGGAGAAACGTGTTGGGAAATCCTTCGTAGCTCGACGTGTTGAGCAACACGAAGGCGCGCCGGAAATAGTCGTCGATTTCCTCGAACGGAACGTGCTCCAGCATGGTCAGGTTGGCAGGCTTGCATGCCCGTAACTCGGCATAGCGGCCCGGGTCCACGGGGTTCATCACAGCCAGTACGGGAATTTCGGGACAGCGCCGCGCCAATTCGAGGCACAACTCCGGCCGCTTTTCGGCCAGGGCGGTTCTTTCGGCACGGCCAATCCACAGCGCGTGCTGGCGACGCCCGGGCGAACCGTTCTCCGCAGGCGGCAGGTCGACCGGGCTGCGGATCAGCGTCCCCTCGCGGCCGATGATGCGCCCGAGCTGCTCCTGCTGACGAACGGTCTGCACGACCACTTCGTCCGCATAGGTAAGCGAATACCAGGCAGCATGCGTGGAGGTTCCCAGGGCCAGCTCGGCCCCGCCGCCGCATCGCACGCGGTCGGATAGCTCCAGGTCGCTCACCACAAAAACCAACGAGCGCATGCCCCAGCGGCGGCAACTGGCGATCACCTCGGCGGTGAAATCATTGGCGCCGAAGCAGCAGAACACCTGGCAGCCGAGCTTGCGATGGAAGCGGCGCGGCGAAAACTGCCGACGCGACCAGCGCCGCTGCAGGATCAAGCGGTGCAGGACCAGCGCCGGGATCTGCCAGAGTAAGCCCGGCCGCCAGCGCTGCAGTCGGAACCAGGGAAACGTCGCGCTCGGTTCGCCGCATTGCCGATAACCCTCGTAAGCGGCCCGGAAGAAGCTTTCCGTCAGCATCCGCAAGGTCCGGGGCTCGGTGACGACGCTGATGGCGCCAAATTGTTGGCGGCGCGGCTGGCCGTCGTAAGCGACCAGGTAAGTAACACGAAATCCGGCTCGCCGGGCCAATTCCTCCGCGAATAATTTCGAGCGCACTTCCGCGCCGCCGAACAACTTCTTTGAGCCGGTGTCGAACAGTCCGTAAGAATCGCGGCGGTAGAAGCACACGCTCACTGGCGCAGGCAAGGCAGCATCACGGGACTTTCGAGAGTCTCGGATGGCGTCACCGGGAATCCCATTGGTTGTGATCATGGACGGCACGCAGCCTGTTCGGGGATCGTGTCGAAGGTAACCTCTGAATTCTCCTCCAGCCACAGGGCAAGAATCAGGATGATCCAGAGCCATGCCCCGGTGGAACGGCCGGAGTCCAGTTGGCGGGCCCAGTTCTCGATGGTCCGGCGCTGAAACCAGGCATGCAGGGGCGAAGTTGCCCCGAAGACCAGCTCGTCAAAAAGTCTGCGGACGGGCGTGCCCCGGCGGAGCCAGCGGTCCTCAGGGATGCCGAAGCCCATCTTGGCCCGGTCCACGAAGCCTGGCGCAAAGCTGCTGCGCAGGGACTGTTTGGGCAGCCATTTGAGCACCTTCCCCTTGCCGTTGCCACGATAACGCTGGTCCATGGGCAAGCTAGCGGCCAGCTCGACAACTTTCACGTCGATGAGCGGGGGTCGAACTTCAAGGCCATGGAACATGCTGGCAATGTCTACTTTGGTCAGGATGTCATCTGGCAAGTAGCTTTGGTAATCGAAGTATTGCGCCCGCGCCACACGATCGAACCCCTGCGCTTGCGTGGCGGCTCGGACAAGCAAGGGACACCGTTGAGCCACTAAAGAATGATGTTCAGGCCGCCACAGGCTTCGTCGGATCTCCGGGCTCATGAGGCTGATCCAGTCTTCCCATTGCTGGATCTGTCCTTGGGTTGTGGCTGTCAATCGTCTCAGGATTCGCGGCACGCGCAAAAGCAGGCTTCGCGGCGAGGCCAGGAGCGCCAGCGTCTCGCGGCCCAGACCGTCGCGCAGCCAGCCCTCGTAGCGCGGATAGCCGGCAAACGCCTCATCCCCGCCGTCGCCCGAAAGCACCATCGGAACATGTTCCCGCGCCAGCCGCGAGACGTACCAGGTCGGGATCATCGATGTGTCGGCGTACGGCTGGCCGTAATGTGCCACGAGCTGAGGAATAAGCTGGGCGACGTCAGGCGTTACCACCTCCGACTTTAGTTCGATCCCCAGTGTTTGCGCGGCCCGCGTGGCATAGGACAGTTCGCTGAATTCTTCCTCGTCGAAAGCGATTGAAAATGCCGTCACCGGTCGATCCAGCAACTCGCTCATCGTCCGCGCCACCAGAGTCGAATCGATGCCCCCGGACAGGAAGACGCCGAAAGGCACGTCGGCGACCAGATGGGCGCGCACGGAATCGTGGACGGCAGCCTCAAATTCCTCGAGCCACTGGTCATCACTGCGTCCGTTCTTCGCCTCAAACACCAGTTGCCAGTAATTGCTCGGTTCGCCGCGCCGGCCGTCGAAATCGATGGCCAGCCAGGTCGCCGGCGGCAGCTGGTAGATGTCTTCGTAAATCGTCTCCGGACCAGGGATGTAGCGATAGCGGAGGTAGTAATCGACGGCTTCGATGCGCCCGCGGGACGCCGCGTCATGGACCTCCCGGAGTGCGGTCAGCTCCGAAGCAAACGCGAAATAATCCCGGCCGAGGCGGTAGTAGAGCGGCTTGATGCCGAAATGGTCCCGCGCCAGCACTAACTGCCGGTTCGCGAAATCGGCGATGGCAAAGGCGAACATCCCGCGAAAGCGTTTGACCGCCTCCGGTCCCCATTCTTCGTAGGCGTGAACGATCACTTCCGTATCGCTGCGGCTGGCAAAGGTGTGCCCGCTGGCCTGAAGTTGCTGGCGCAAGTCCTGGTAGTTGTAGATTTCCCCGTTGAAGCTGACCCAGACCGAGCCGCTCTCATTGCTCATGGGCTGGCGGCCGCCTTCAAGATCAATGATCGCCAGCCGGCGATGACCCAGGGCGAGACCATCGCGCAAATAAAATCCCTCACCATCCGGACCACGATGCGCCAGGGCGCGGGTCATGGCCTCGATTTCGGACGGTTCCGCCGCTTGTCCCGCCCAACGAAGAACGCCTGCGATGCCGCACATGGGATCAGGCCTCAGGTTGCGGAGACACGACCGCGCATAAGTGCGGCCCGCGGACGAGTAAGCGCCGGAACTCGCGACCGTGGGGGAAAGGAAGCGGCTGACGTCGGTCGCGCCAGCGGCACAGCCGATCGACCGCTAGCGCGCGCAAGCCGCGCCAACCTGGGATGTCTGCGCGACTCGGATAGGGGCGCTGAAAAGACGCCAGATCGATACCCTGGCAGAACAGCGCCCGAAAGCCGGCTCGTTTCAGCCAGGCTTCGAGCGTTTCCGTGGAGAAACTTCTGACGTGCTGCATGCGATGAAACTCCGTATCGCAGAACGGGCAGTAGGTGAGGCCGGTCTCCAGATTTTCGTCATGCGGAGTCGTAAACAGTGCCATGCCTTCCGGCCGAAGGATTCTCTTGATTTCCTCCAGGCAGCGCTGCAATACCTCATCCGTTAGATGCTCCAGCGTTTCGATGCACGTGACCACGTCAAAGCTCTGCGCCGGAAAGTCTGAAGGCAGCTTGCCCAGCGCGAATGCGCCCTGCCAGCCGGCACGCCCCGCCAGGCGCTCGTTGGTACTCTTGACCGAAGCTTCGGAGGCATCGGCCCCCCAGCAGCGCAAGGGGAGTCCCAGATCGAGCAAATACCCTGCGAGATAGCCTGGTCCGCAGCCAAAATCGAGGACATCGCCTGCGAGTTTTCCTGTCAAGCGCAAGAAATTCGCGATGCCGCGCCCCACCATGTTGGAAAAATAGACCGCCTGATAGTGTGGCGTGCTGGAAAAATGTTCCCAGAAACGGCTAATCGTCTCCGGCTGCCAGTCGAGCGGTCCTTTTCGTTTCGGCATTGTGGTCTGTCGCTTGCCGCTTATGGTCAATTCGGAAACCACGGATGCGTTCAGCGGCAGCTTCTCGAGGGATTGATGATTCACGGTCGTCGGCCTCTACTCTACGTGCTGAAACTCGGACCAGTCACAAACAATCTGCAGATCGCCCACGCGGCCGCCCGGCAACAAGTTAGTCAGCGAAGCCGTTTCGGCCACGCAGAAGCAAAGTGCACCCGGCAAATAATCGTAGTTGCGGTAGCGGTCGTACAGGGCGAAGGTCAACGCGAACTGCTTGGGAAGAAACAGTCCCGCTGGAAACAACATCCGCGTGCGATACGTTCCTCGCGTTTCCGGTACCCCTGTTGCGTTGTCAACGGGAGAGGTTGAGAACAACCAATCGCCCAGTGCATCGGCCACGGCTACCGCCAGGACTAATCCTGGAACAGGCCGTGATAAAGCAAACTCGACCTCGACCCCGAACTGCGCGCCGGAGGCCGGTTGCACACAAGGCGAACCGTCCGGATGACATAAGCGGACACGCCGATAGTGCGGCGCATCGGGATAAGGCGTGGTCCTGTGCCACTCGATGGCCGGTTGGTTTGCGCCGGCGAGGTATTTGGCAATCACCTCATCCGGTGGACCAGTCGCTGCCACCCGTCCTTCTTCGAGGAGCACGGCATGGCTGCACAGCCGCTCGATGACGCCCATGTTGTGGCTGACGAAGAGCACGGTGCGGCCGGCCCGGGCCACTTCTCCCATCTTCCCCAGGCACTTCTTCTGGAAATGCGCGTCGCCGACGGCCAGCACTTCATCCACCAGCAAGATCTCCGGCTCGAGGTGGGCGGCGATCGCAAAGGCCAGGCGCATGTACATGCCACTCGAATAGCGTTTCACGGGGGTGCTTAGAAAGCGCTCGACTTCTGCAAACGCGACCATCTCGTCAAACCTGTGCCGAATCTCGCTCCGCCGCAGGCCAAGCACGGCGCCGCTGAGAAACATATTTTCCCGGCCGGTCAGCTCGGGATGAAATCCGGTTCCCACTTCCAGCAGGCTGGCGACGCGGCCGCGCAGGCGAACTTTGCCGGCGGTCGGCCGCGTAATCCGGCTGATGATCTTCAGCAGGGTCGACTTGCCCGCTCCGTTGCGGCCGATGATGCCCAGCGCCGCGCCGCGCTGGACGTCGAGGCTTACGCCTTTCAGGGCCCAGCATTCCTCGGTTTTCCGAGACCATGAGCCGGCACGAACCAGGGAGAGCGTGCGCGATGCCAGACCGCTCAGCTCCTCGCCAAGGGTGCGGTATGTACGCCGCTCCCCGGCAGGCCCGATCCGGTACTGCTTGGAAACATTCTCGACTCGCACCGCAAAGGTCATGGCCCCTGTTCCTAGATGGTGTCGGCGAACGAATTCTCGGCCCGCTGGAAGAACAGGCATCCCACGACAAACATTGCCAGGATTATCACGCCAGGCACCAGGAGATGGCGCCAACTCACGGCCCGGCCTAGCAGGGACGAGCGGAACTCGGCAATGATCCCGTTTAGCGGATTAAGATCAAAAGCAACCCGCAAGCTATCTGGAACAGTGGCAACGCGCTCGTCGGCCTTTGCGACGGTTCGTGGCAAGGCGGCTTCAGAGGCGTCCAGGTAGATGACCGGCGTGGCCAAGATCCCGAATTGCATCAGGACGGGCAATACGTGCCGAAAGTCGCGATACCTCACCGTCACGGCGGCCAGAAACGCGCCGGCGCCGACGGCAGCCAGCACGGTCAGACCAATTAATGCAGGCGCCCACAGCAGACTCCATCCTGGCCAGTAGCCATAACAGGCCATCAAGATCGCCAGCACGACGGTCGCCACCAGAAAGTCGACCAGGGCAACTCCGACGGCAGCCACGGGAATCAGCATGCGCGGGAAATACACCTTCGTAATAAGCTGCTCGGAGCTAATGACGCTGTTGGCGGCACCCGAGACGCCGGTGGCAAAGAGCGTCCAGAGCAGCAGCCCCGCATAGACGAAAAGCGGGTAAGGAATGTCCCCGGACGGAACGTGCGCCAGTTTACCCAGGAAAGCAGTAAAGAGGATCATGCACAGCGTCGGCTGCAAGATGGCCCAGGCAACGCCGAGAACGGTTTGCTTGTAGCGGACCTTCACATCCCGCCAGGCCAGGATGGCGAGCAAGTCGCGGAAGCGCCACAGCTCACGCAAGTTGATCAGCTGCCAGCCCGGTCCGGCTTCCAGCACGATTTCCGGCGGTTCGTCCTCTTCCGCGTGAAGTGTCGGCATGGGCCGGGACTGGGCGGGCGCGACCTCAGGAAGTGAGCTTACCTGCTTATCAAACATGCTACCCGTGGCCATAAGCCGCCAGCGACAAACCACAGGCGCTTATGGTAAGGCCGCTGTCTGATCTCCGCAATTAGCGGCGTTTGTTTTCGCCAAAGCTTCATAAAGCAGTTGCCTGGCCTTTGACCAGGAAGCCGCCGCCTTGAGCCAGCGGCAGCATCTTTTCCGGCTTGTTGGCCAGAAACTCATCCACGGCCCTGGTTGCGCCCGGGCAGGTAGTGAACCAGTAATCATCGCAGACGATAATTCCGCCGTCCTCAACGCGTGGATAAAAGAAAGCCAGGCTGTCGCGGGTCGGCTCATAAAGATCCACGTCGATGTGCACGAAGCGAAACCGGCATTCGGCCACATCATGGAACCGTTCGGGAATCCAGCCTTGATAAAATTTCACAGCGTCCTCAAACTCGGCCAGATTGGCACGTGCCGCCTCCAACGGGGCGGAAAGATCGCCGGCCGTCCAGTAATTGCCGTCCAGCGCGGACGGTGCGCTCAGCCCGCTGAACGAGTCGAACGCGTGATGAAGCCGGTTGCCGCCGAGGCAGCGGTTCGCCGCGGCCATCAAGTAGGAGCCGGCGCCCTGGTAAACGCCACACTCCGCCGTATCACCGCGCACGGCCCCGGTCAGGCGCAGTAATTGATGAACTGCCCAGCGGCGGTGCATGTTGTAGCCTTCATGCTCCCCGAACCGCTTTAGATAGGCGTTGAAAGAACCGTTGCTCCACCAGGCCAACTGGGGCCAGGTGAAGCGGTATTCCGGCAAAACGCTGCGTCCGAAGCGGGTCAGCAAGCTAAAACGGTCATCGCTGCCTGCTTCGAGTTGGCGGTTCCGAGCCGCGAAGCGAAGCAATTCGTCAAAGATCAGCCGAAAATCAGGTTCACGGCGAAACATCAACTCGCAAGCCAACCGCAGTCGGTGCCACATTGAATTAGCAGCTCCTTGTCACGAAATTGTCTATGGATCAGCTTTATGAAGGTCATAGTCTCTTGGTCATGCGCGACTGACCAAGGACCAAGGACTATTCCTGATTTCCCCATTCTTTCGGCTCTCCTTCACATGATCAACACGAAGCAACCTTAAGTTACCGCCCATCAGCCAAGGTTCCCGGGCTGTCGTGCGAGTGCTCTTGCACGGTCCGCTTTTTCTTGTGAGAGGCGGAGTGAGTCCAATCCGATGGCTTGCCTGTGGCTCACCAGGGAGGTGAGACTCGCCTCAGGCCGGTCGGCTTTTTTCCTCAGGAGGTTCACCTAATGACGATCCGAAGATGGGTCCGCTCGAAACGTCAGGGCTTTACCCTGATCGAGCTGCTGGTGGTGATCGCGATTATCGCGGTTCTCGCCGGCTTGCTGCTCCCGGCCGTGCAAAAGGCCAGGGAAGCGGCGGCGCGCAAGGTGTGCGCGAACAACCTTTACCAGATGGGCCGTGCACTCGCCACTTACGAAAGCATCTACAAGCATTACCCCGACGCCGGCGAAGGCACGCTGTTCTACAACGACCCAACGGGCTCATCCAACACCGGCGTCGGCAATGGCTTCGCCGCCAACGCGACAGGCACCATTACCGCCCCGGCGGGGTATAGCTACGCGGCGAAGGACGGGACGCCGCCGCCCTTTCCCACCGTTGCCATCACACCTCCCGTCGCGAATCAAGCAAAGACCTGGTTCTTCCCGAATGGCGTGACCACCGCCATGATCGCCGGCAAGCCGATCGGTGGCGCCGTCCCGGCCAACTTCGGCAACGCACCCTACACCTGCCAATCGGTCTTCACACGACTCCTTCCTTACGTTGAAAAGAGCGACATCGCAGACGGCTATAACCTCGTGTATCCCTACAACGACACTTCTGCGCTGCTCAACCAGCAGATCGCGCAAAATGCCGTCAAGACGTTCCTTTGCCCGACCAATCCCCTGCGGCCGGCCACGGGTCTGGACACCCAGGGCTACGGTTACACCGACTATGGTCCGACGGTTTACACTGACATCGATCCGTTCAGCGGCGTCCGTAACAAGAACGCACGTATGAATGGCGCGTTGCACGGCACGCCGGACGGCAAGGGTACGACCACGATCGACATTGCGGACGGGACATCCAACACCATCGCCATCGCCGAGGACGTGGGCCGCTATGACGCCATGCCCGGCGCTTACGTGGATCCGATGTTCGGCGCTCCGGGCGCTGCGGCCGGCACCATGCAGGCCCGCTGCTTCTGGCGCTGGGCCGAGCCCGATAACG
Organism: Gemmataceae bacterium; assembly: GCA_035939715.1. Classification (GTDB taxonomy): domain Bacteria; phylum Planctomycetota; class Planctomycetia; order Gemmatales; family Gemmataceae; genus DASZFN01. The sequence goes on from DASZFN010001119.1 coordinate 16,677, forward strand.
GCTATGGCGTGTCGGGCGATCCCACGGTCACCGACGGCGCCGGCAATCCCAGCGGCTACGCGGTCACCGGCGGCGCCAAGGTCATCAACAACAACAAGTTCCCCTTTGGCGGCTCCGCTTGCATTTGGACGAACACCACCAACTGCGGACCCAACGATGAAATCTTCAGCTTCCATGGCAAGGGGGCCAACATCCTCTTCATGGACGGCCATGTCACGTTTGTGAATGAAGATATCAACGCGGTCGTCATGCGGCGTCTGGTGACAGCGGCCGAGCATGTCGGGCCGGTTCAGGGCACCAGCTTCACCGACGACTATTAATCGGCTTTGACAGGCGGCGCGACTGCCTCCCCGAAGGCCCGGCGTTTGTGCCGGGTCTTCGGGCTTTTGTTTTTCACCTATCCACCTAAAGATGCGCCCACAAGGAGACCGGCATGACCTCAGTGTTTGGACGCCCATCTCGTCTGGGCTTTCTTTTCCTGGCACTCTTCCTCTTCGGCTGTGGCGAGTCCGAGCTGAAGAAGAACAAAACCTACCCGGCCGAAGGCAAGATCCTGATCAATGGCGAACCGGCCGCCTTTGTCATGGTTTACCTCTGGCCCACAGATCCCAAGCAGGGCGCTGAGGCCACGGGAGTGACAGGAGAAGACGGCACGTTCCAGCTCCGGACCTACGCCAATGAAGACTTTGACGGCGCCGTTCCAGGCAAATACACAGTAACTCTCGAGGCGTATCACCCAGTGGAATCGGTGGGCGTAAACATCCCGCCTGGCGCCAAGCCGACACCGCTCTCGGACAAGGTGCTCGAGGCCAAGATTCCCGTCGAAATCAAGGCCGAGAACAATACCCTGGAGATCAACGTTCCTTGAGTAGTTTGTCGCTTGCGGCTCAGGCGGTCTTCGCGCGATTTTCACAAGGATTTCATCGGAGCCGAGGCCTTACGGGGTAACATCTGGGGCGATGAAGACCTCGCGCATCACGAAAATCGGCATGGCCGTGGTGGGAGCTGCTCTCCTGGGGTGGCTTGTTCTTGTCCTGTTCGTGCAAGGCGGGGGCGAGAAAATCAAGTCGGACGCCCCTGTGGATCCCAATCGCTGCGCGCACTGTGGACGTGAGTTGCCGGTTGCCTACCAGAATACGGGCAAGTGTCCGTTCTGCGAGCTGGATGGCAAGACCGACCCCGCCAAGGCAGCTACTCAGGCCGCCCCCCGTGTGAGCCCCATCATACCTATCGTCCTGGTGTCAGTTTTCTGCGTCCTTCTCGCCATTCACGTAACGCTTGCCATTCGCGCCCGGTGGAAGACCGCCAAAGATGAGGTGTATTATCTCATCGACTGTCAGAAATGTTCGCGCCGCTTGCGCTATCGCGAGAGCCAGATCGGCAAGCTGGGGCTCTGCCCCTTGTGCAAAAAACCGCTGCTCTTTCCAAAGCCCGAGGAAGAGATTGAAGGCAGCTGGTCACGTGTACGACGCTGGCTGACCCTTACTTCCGCGTCACACCAGAGACCATAGTCCGTAGTCCATAGTCCATAGTCAAAAACCAACTGTCTTTGACTATGGACTATGGACTATGGACTAT
>DASZFN010001120.1:0-8538 GCA_035939715.1 Gemmataceae bacterium
AGTCTCCTGTAGCACACCCATGAACATTCAGACCGATACAGTTGGCCGGCAAGTCGATCCGCCCCGATTCTTCCCACTCGTTGGCGAAGCTCAACTGCACCACTGCCACTGGAAGTGCACGGTGTATTACACGGAAATCGGCCAATCCGACGACCCGATCCCCGTGCTCATGAAACGGCCTCCGGGAACAAACCTGGATATCCTGCGCCGGCAGATGCCAAGCAGCCTTGCCGGCCTCAGTCGGCCGGTCTGGATCGAAGCCGCCAGAAACGGTCCATGAGGATGGCGAGCAGTAAGAGCGACCCGACAATCGTGCGTTGCCAGAATCGGGAGATGTCGAGCAATACCCAACCCTTCTCCAGCACGCGGAAGAGCAGCGCGGCGGCACAGATGCCCCACACCGAGCCGCGGCCGCCGGTAATGGCAATGCCGCCAACCACAGCGACGCCGATAGCTTCCAAGGTCGTCTCTTCAAAGTCTCTGGCATGAAGATGGCCCATCAAGCCCAGGGCAAGCAGTCCTGCCACACCCGCCAGCAGCCCTTCCAGGGAAAAGACAGCTAACCAGACGCGGGTGCGCGAAATACCAGTGCGTTGCGCGGCGGTTGGGTTGCTTCCGAGAGCGAAGACTTGCCTGCCGGGAACCGTCCAGCCTAACGCGAGCCAGGCAACCATCATGGCGAATAGCGCTAGCCAGGCCGCCGCTGGTATTCCCAGCGGAGCTGATTGGAAAGGGGCGCGGAAACCGTCGGGGATGTCGTGGATGTACATTTCACCGATGAGAAGCAGCGTCAGGCCCCGATAGACGCTCATCATGCCCAGCGTCACCACAATGGGATGCACGCGGCCGAGGAGTGTGAGTGCCGCATTCAAGGCGCCGCCGGCCGTACCGACGACCAGCGCCGCGGGTACGGCCACGAGCGGCGGCCATTTGTTCTGCATGAGATAGCCGGCGGTCGCCGCCGATAAGGCCAGCAGGGAGCCGAAGGAGATGTCGATGCCGCCGGCAAGGATCACGACCGCGGCAGCCAGGCCGCACAGGGCCAGCAAGGCCGCGTTTTCCGCGACGTCGCGCAGCGTGCCGGCTCGCCAGAAAGTATCCGTTCGCCAGGCCAGCAGGCTGGCGAGCACGATCACCGCTGCCAGCAGGCCCGCCTCGCGCAGCCATTCGCCAAGGCGGCGCGATCGATCGCGACCGTTTCGGGCGGCCGGTTGGCGCTCGCCCATCGCCGCGGGCTCGCCTGCGCTTGGCAGCGCGGCGGCGCCGACCTGTTCTGCGGTCGTCGAAGCCGCTTCGTAAAGTGCCACGAGCCGGCCGTGGCGAAACACGCCGACGCGGTCGCTCTGGGCGAGCACTTCCGGCAGATCGGAGCTGATGAGAACGACGGCGTGCCCCGCATCGGCCAGTTGTCGCAGTAGGCGGTGAATCTCCTTCTTGGCGCCGACATCCACGCCGCGCGTCGGTTCGTCGAGGATCAACGTCTCCGGCGCGCAGGCCAGCCAGCGGCCCAGGACGACCTTCTGCTGATTGCCGCCGGAAAGGGTGCCCGCGGGTTGCAGCAGAGAGCGCAGGCGGACGCTCAGCTGGTGCGTCAAGGCGGCGGCTTGCCGGCTCTCTGTCCTGGCAGAAACGAACGGTCCGAAGCTGAGCCGGTGCAGGGCCGCGATTACGGTGTTGGCGCGGACCGAGAGGTTGGCGAACAGTCCGAAGCGCAGCCGGTCCTCCGGCAAATACGCCAGCCCGTGGCGTGCCGCGTCACCGGGACTGCGCGGCACGTAAAGTTTGCCGTTCAGCGTAATGGCGCCGCCAGCCAAAGGCCGCAGGCCGAACACGCCCTGGGCCCATTCGCTACGGCCGGCGCCGATCAGGCCGTAGAGTCCGAGGACCTCTGCCGCGCGCACCTCCAGGCTGATGTCGCGAAAGGAACCGTCGGCAGCCGTAAGCCCGCTGCACACCAGCCGCGAGGTCTCTTCTATAGGACTGGGCTCCTTCTTGCGGGCACGGCTGTCCGCGGAATCCAGGATTTCTCGTCCAACCATCCAGGCGATCAGCTTGTCCGGACTGGTTTCCCCAAGAGAGCCGCTCCACACCTTCTTGCCGTCGCGCAACACGGTCACGACGTCGGCGAGCAGGAACACTTCTTCCAGGCGGTGGCTGACATAGAGCACGGCTCCGCCCTGGGCGCGGAACTGCTTGAGCTGCGTGAACAGTATCTGGACCTCGGCAGCGGAGAGGCTGCTCGTGGGTTCATCCAGGATGAGGACGGAGCTATCTCTTGACAGCGCCGCCGCGATGCCCAGCAATTGGCGTTCCGCGGCCGTCAGGCTGGCCGCCAGGCGGTCAGGGTCGAGGCTGCAGTGCTGCAGGCGCAGGGCCTCGCGCGTCAAGCGGCGCAGTCTCGGCCAATCAATGAAACCGCCGCGAAGCGTCCAGCCGTGCTCAAACGCCAGATTCTCGGCGATGGTCAAATCGGGGAACAGGTCCGCCTCCTGGTGCACCGTGGCGATGCCCAGCGCTCGTGCCGCATGAGCATTCGCCGGATGCACCGGGCTGCCGCGCATGCGGAAGTCGCCCGCGTCCGGCCGGAGAACGCCGCTCAGGATGTTGATCAGCGTGCTCTTACCGGCGCCGTTCTCGCCCAGCAGCGCATGAATGGTGCCGGGAAAAAGCTCGAGGCTGACCGCATCGAGAGCGATCACGCCGGGAAAGCACCTCACTAGCTCGCGAAGTTCGATGAGTGGCACGCGGTCAGGGGTCAAGCGGCGTCCTGCTTTCTACAATTGACTTCCAGACACAGTATTCATGATTTATTGTCGCCACATTGTTGCCTGAAATTGACAATCTATACGGTTCGTCCGTTCTGAACTATCCTTCCTTGAGCTCATGATGCGTCGAACCCAAGGCGCTCGGGCCGTGAGATTCAGGGGAGCGCTTCAAGTCACGAGTACCGGAAGGGTGCTGGATTGAAGAAAAACGGATCATTACTGACGAAGTGGCTGACCCTGCTGCTGAGGAACAAGATGCTGATGTTGATGTTGGGCGGGGCGATCGGGACTTATGCTCGGTACTGGTTGAGCAGATGGTTTGGGGGGCAGCCCTGGGCACAAAGCTTCCCTTACGGCACATTTGTCATCAACGTGAGCGGCTCCTTTATTCTGGGAGCCGCGGCGGTGTTTATCCTCGAGCGCTTATCGCCGGCGCATCAGGATCTGTATCTGCTTATCGGTACGGGCTTCTGCGGCGGCTACACGACGTTCTCCACGTTTGAGTGGGAGACGTTCAAGCTCATCAGAGACGGCAGCTGGCTATATGCCTTTGCCAATGTCTTCGGCAGTGTCTTCGCCGGGTTTCTCGGCGTGCTGCTGGGCGTGATTCTTGCTGATCTCTTCTTCATCTGGATGCTCTCCACGCGGAGATGATGGAACTGCCATGAAAATCGAAGTCGATGCCAAATTGGTGACCATCTACGTGAACAGCACCGATCAATGGCACGGCAAGCCACTGTATTCCGCCATCGTTCAGCTCTGCCAGGAGCGAGGCATTTCCGGGGCTACGGTCATTCGCTGCGTCGAAGGCTACGGCGCCGGCCGGCACCTGCACACTTCGCGCTTGCTGGAACTGAGCGAAAACCTGCCCGTGCATATCGAAATCGTCGACCTGGCAGAACGGATCGAGCCACTGCTGCCCGCGCTGGAGACAATGATCGGCGAGGGACTCGTAACGGTGAGCAACGTGCATATCCTCCGATTTCTTCACGACCCCAAACCGTGAACGGCGTAGCGGAACTCGTGAGAGTTCCGCTTGGGCCGAAATTCTCACGAATTCGGCTACGAGAGCCGCCTAAAAACTCGGTAGCGCTCCGGAAGTTTTAGGCGTCCGGGCCGCCTGTCCGGATGCGTCCTTTTGCAAATTGATTCCCCAACGTCTTGTGCCATAGGTGCTTGCGTCCAAGGAACAGGATTCTTCCTCAATTGGCGCACTGCTTGCTAACAGTAGATGCACTGAGAAGCAAAGCGGGGGAATGTGCAGGGGCTTTGCTTCTCAGGATTCGCTGAAGACAAGTAGCCGGGTGGTCGGATCCTGGCTCGCACCCAGGTTCGCCCGGGGTGCTCACCTGGCCGCTGTACCTCAGCTACAGCGGCCAGGTCGCCCTCTTGCAGACTTTTTGACTCGCAGGCGTTTTTACCCCGCCGCCGGCCGATCAAGCCGCAAGCTTTGGCGGCAGCGGGGCATTGCTATCGCGCAGGGGAAGCCGCCGGTAGTTGGGTAAGGCAAGTCAAAGTCGCGCCCGACCCTTTGGCTTGCCGTCCCGGTGCCGGCGGCGTTTACTTTCCTATAGATTGATCTGCATGAAAGAGTCCGCGGGCACCCTTCTCTATCGCGGCGATCCCGATCACCTCGAAGTGCTGCTGGTCCATCCGTCCGGCGCTTACAACCGGCATGCGCCATGGAGCATCCCCAAGGGGTTGCCTGGAGAGGAAACCAGCCTCGAAGAAACCGCACGCCGGGAGACGTTGGAAGAAACCGGAGTAAGCGCCGGCCCGCTGGTGCCGCTCGGCCACATGGACTATCGGAAAAGCCGCAAGCGCGTACACTGTTTCGCCGGTCCTGCGCCGGCAGACGCCAATCCATCGTGCGCTTCGTGGGAAGTGGATCAGGCACGCTTCCTTCCTTTGAAGGAGGCGCGCGAGCTATTGCATCCCGATCAGTGCGTTTTTCTGGATCGTCTAGTCGACCATCTCAAGCAGGATACTTGAGCGCGGCTGCAAGCTCCGCCGTCGCCGCTGGCTCCGGGTTAAACGATTCGAGCGATGCACAACGGGGATGCACCCACAAAGTTAGAGCCGCTCGATGGGTAAGGTGTGTTCACGGAGGAAGGCTTCGCATTCCGCGCGGGTGAAGACGCCGGGGGTGGTGCCGATGGCGCGGACACAGCTAGCGCCCAAGGCGCTGGCGACGCGCAGGCAATCCTCGGGACCATAGTTGTTGAGCAGACCGAAAATGAAGCCGGCATCGAAGGCGTCGCCGCCGCCGCTGCCGTCCACGAAGTCCACGGGATAAACGCCGGAACGCAGGCGCACGGAATCGGCGGCCAGGAGGGCGCCTCTTTCTCCCATGGTGACCACCACGGTTCCCGCGCCAAGGCGGCGAAACAGCTCGGCCTGGCGCAGAGGATCGGCCTCGCCCGTGATCCGTTGCCCCTCATGATCGTTCGGCAGAAACACATCGACATGCGGCAGAAGCTTTTCGAGTTGCGTGAGGTAGTTGCCGGATCCTGGAATCACCACATCGAGAACCGTTTTGACTCCCGCCTTGCGCGCCGCGGCAAATGTCTTCGCCAGTTCTTCCTGGCGAACCTTCGGCATCACGAGGTAGCCGCCCACGTAAAGCACGCGGCTCTGCAACACGCGCTCCAGGGGGATGTCCGCGGCGCTGAATTCCGCATTGGCTCCAAAAGTATGAATGAAGCGCCGGTCCTGGCCCGCCACGTTCACGATCAGCGTCTGGCTGGTGTCCAGGTGTGGACTGACGGCAACGGAAGAGACATCGACGCCGTGCTCTTTCAGCAGGTCGGCAACCACGCGCCCGAAGCTATCGCCGCCGACACGGCCGACAACGGCTGTCTGCACGCCCATTTTCACAAGGTCCACGGCGGCGTTGGCGGCGCAGCCGCCGATGGTCAACAGCAGCCGATCCGCCATAACCAACTCGCCCGCCGCCGGCAGATGAGAAATGGGCGAACAAACATGATCCGCCACAATAATGCCGGCACTCAGGACATCAACCGCTGCACTCATCTTTGGTCTCGTTCTCCGGCGACGCACGGGCTCTGCATGACTCGAAAGCTCACTCGTCGGGTTCTACGGGTCGTGTAACATCTACTCCTTGCCAGCAGAGCGTTCCCAGAAAGAAACTGCACCCAAAAATTACAAATACCAGATTATGATACCCGTAGGCGAATAGAACCCCCGCCATGCTCTGACCGACTGCCCCGGCGAGGTTGCCCACCATGTTCATGGCGCCGCCGATGGTGCCGGCGTAGCGGCGGCCGACGTCCGCGCAACTCGCCCAGGCCGGTCCCATGCCGAGATCATTGCAGAAAAAAATCAGGCACAGCAGCAACGCCAACGCCCAGGTCTGGCTGACATAATTGATGCCGAGAAAGGCCACTCCCGCCGTCACGGTGCCGATTGTGCCGTTGAGCCGTCGGCCCCATTTGCGATTGCCTGTCGTGCGGATGATCCAGTCGGAGAAGAATCCCCCCAGGACGCAGCCCACAATGCCGCAGGCAAGCGGCAGGCTAGTCAGAAGATCTTTCGTGCCGGGGGACAGGTGTCGGTGGCTGGTCAGGTAGCTCGGCAGTGTGGTGACGAAGAAGTTGGCGGCAAAGCCCCCGCAGCCGTACATCAGGCATAACGACCAGACACTCCGGGAACGGAGGATTTTGGCCCACGGCACATTGCCATGAGCTGCCGGCCTGGACGTGCGGCCGGTCTGAATGACCTGTATTTCTGCGCCATTGACCTGCCGCATTTCTTCCGGTTGGTTGCGGAACCAGGGCCAGAAGACGATGCACCAGAGCAGGCCAAGCAGCCCCGCAAAGAGAAAGGCGATTTTCCAGCCTCCCAGCACCCCGATCAAGAACGTCATAAAGAATGGCGCGACAGCGCCGCCGACCCGGCTGCACATCCAGATCAGGCCCTGGGCCGTGGCCCGTTCCTGGATCGGCATCCAGTCCGCCATCATGCGTGAGATGGTTGGAAACATCCCGGCCTGAAATCCGCCGAAGAGAAAACGGATGACGAGCAACACTACGAACGGCGCGGTGCCATAGAGCGCGACGCCGGATAGCCCGGTCGCCAGAAATGTGCCTGCGGTAAGAACGCCGGATGCCAGCACGATCAGGGTTAGCAAGTGCCGCGCGCCCCAGCGGTCTCCGAACAGGCCCCAGGGGATTTCCAGGCCGCCGTAGGCCAGCAGGAATGCCCCCATGAGATAGCCCCAACGCTCGGAGTTAAGACCGAGATCGTCTTGCAGAACGACGGCGCTGGCAAAACCGACGCGGTGAATGTAGGCGATAAACGCGCACACGCAGGCCGCCGCCAGCACCTGATAGCGCACCAGGCTGGGCTGCATGGCGACGACGCGTGGTTGGCTGATGGAATCTTCAGGGAGTGCTGCTTGTTGACCCATGCGTCCTTCGGTCTGGAGCTATGATCTGGTCATGCTTTTCCGTTTTGGCGGTCGGGCAGGAAGAAAGCAAGCGCAAAACCCTTGCTCCCGCTAATTTCGCAGCGAGGCCTGCTGGATAAAGGTCTCCACTTCCGCACGCGCGGGGAGCGAGGGCTGCGCGCCGGCCCGCGTGGCAGCGATCGCGCCCGCCGCGTTTGCAAAGCGAATGGCATCTTCCATGGATCTCCCTTCCGCCAGAGCTACCGCCACGGCCCCGTTAAAGGCGTCGCCGGCTGCGGTGGTATCCACGGCATGGACGCTGTAAGCAGGAAAGAGCCGGAACTTCTCCGGCGTTGCATAAAAGGCCCCTCTTTCGGCGAGCGTAATAATTACCGCCTGGCTCCCATCGTGCAGAATCTTGCGGGCCGCCTCGGCAACCGACGGATGGTAGCCCGTTTCGGGATGTGTCTCACGGCCGATACGATGACCGGACAGTGTCTCCGCCTCGGATTCATTGGGAGTAAGCAATGTGACCTGGGCCAGGAGCGCCTTGGGCAACGCTTGCGCGGGCGCCGGGTTTAGAATGACCTTCACGCTGTTTTGTGCGGCCAGGCCGACGGCAGCGGTTACGGTGGACAGAGGGATTTCCAGTTGCGCGAGCAACAGGTCCGCCGACTCAATGAGCCCGGCCGCAGCCTTCACATCTTCCTCACGGCAGGCCAGGTTTGCCTCGGGAACCATGATGATGGCGTTGTGCCCCTGCGCATCGACGTGAATGCAGCAGGAGGCGGTCTTCACGGCCGGATCCTGCTTCACGCATTGCGTGTCCACACCGCTTTCCTGCAAGCTTGCCAACAACCGTTCGCCGAGCAGATCGCGGCCCACGCGGCCGATCATGAACACTTCGGCGCCGAGTCGAGCCGCCTGTACGGCCTGGTTGGCGCCCTTGCCGCCAGGGAACATGCCGAACAGGTCACCCAGCAAGGTTTCGCCTTCACGCGGCAAGCGTGGCGCGCGCGCGACGAAGTCGAACACCAGACTCCCCAACACGACAATGCGCGGTCTGTTTGCCATGTGCGTACCCCCGACAACGAAGCCGGCTTCGGTTATCGGATAAAACAGTGGCAATTGCAACAATTCGTGCCAAACTAACTGCACGTAGGGCAGGTTTTCAACTTGCCTGACTCGAGCAGCAGCTTGACCTGCTTCATGTAAAGCGAGTGCATCACCATGCCAAAGGTTGTCGTCACCGATCATCGCTTCGAATCGCTGGACGTGGAACGATCGCTATTGGAGCCGCTGGGCTGCGAAGTGATCGAAGAGCAATGCACCACGGAAGCAGCCCTGATTGCAGCACTGAAAGCT
>DASZFN010001121.1:0-8776 GCA_035939715.1 Gemmataceae bacterium
GAACGAACCGTTGCGCATCTATCATAGGTCGGTCACGGTGGAGCGTAAACCGGTATATTCCGACAGTTTCGGCTCTTTTCGTATGCTAGTGCAGCACGGCGATGTCCTCATCCCCCATGTTACCGGTCCCGAACCTCTAGCAGCTGAATGCAACCATTTCATCGACTGCATCGAAGGGCGGGCCGAACCGATCAACACCGGTGCGGGGGGCGTGGCCGTGCTCCGTGCCCTGGAAGCCGCCGATCAATCCATGAGAGAAGAGTCGCGGCAGGTCACCCTGAAAGCGCCCTGCACCTTGGACGCGAGCGCGGACATTGCCGCGGAAGAACTCAGACCAGTGTCGATTTCCCGCGCCAAGATAGGCAACGGCCACGTTCACCGTCCTGTAGAACCGGCTGTTACGTAGAGTAGAAGTTTTCGTTCCTGGCAATACACGCCCTGCCGGCCACGTCGCGAACTTTGCGAGCACGACGGTTTACAATGCACATTCCATTAGTCGATCTAAGAGCACAATATGCCGGCATTCGGGCAGAAGTGCATGCTGCGATGCAAGACGTGCTGGAGGACGCCTCCTTCATTCTTGGTCCACAGTTGGAGGCGTTCGAGAATGCCTTTGCGTCTTTCTGCGGAGCCAGGCACTGTGTCGGCGTGGCGAGCGGCACCGATGCGCTTCAGCTTATCTTTCGGGCCATGGATATCGGCCCCGGCGACGAGGTGATCGTGCCGGCGTTCACATTCATTGCTACCGCACTTGGCGTCAGTCAGGCCGGCGCCACCCCTGTCCTGGTGGACGTCCGCCAGGAAGATGGCTTGATGGACCCGGAGCACATCAGGCCCGCGATTACCAGGCGCACGAAAGCTATTTTGCCGGTTCACCTTTATGGTCGCTGCGCCGACATGGATCGAATTAACGCCGTGGCGCGCGCGTACGGTCTGAAGGTCGTCGAGGACGCCGCTCAGGCCCATGGGGCAACGTACAAAGGGAAGCCGGCCGGTTCCCTGGGCGCGGCTGCCGCCTTCAGCTTCTACCCTGGAAAGAACCTCGGCGCCTATGGCGACGGCGGAGCGATCACGACCGAAGACGCTGCCCTCGCCGAGCGGCTCCGCCTGCTACGCAACTGGGGCTCGCGCAAGAAATACCATCACGAAGAACAAGGCCTCAACAGCCGGCTCGATACGCTTCAGGCCGCGATTCTCAACGTCAAGCTAAAGCGCCTGGCATCCTGGAACGAAAGCCGCCGACGGCACGCCTTCCTCTACCAGTCCTTGCTTGCCGGGCGCACAGACCTCGTTCCGGCTACAGAAAGCCCAGAAAGTGTCCCTGTGTTTCATATCTATGCCTTGCGGTCTCGCAAACGCGACGAGATCGTGCGGCGACTTGTGAACAACGGGATCGGGGCGGCCATTCACTATCCCTTTGCGGTACACCAGCTGCGAGCCTACCAGCAACTGGCCAACTCCAAGGTATCGCTTGCCGCGTCCGAGCAGTGGGCCGCAGAAACGTTTAGCCTGCCGATGTTCGCGGAATTGACTGAAGTGCAGATTCAACATGTAGTTCGCTTCCTCTAAGTGGATGGGGGCTTTAATGGACATATCCGTGGCGATCTGCACGTGGAATCGAGCACAATTGCTTCGAGCAACTTTGGAGCAGATGTGCAGCCTGCGCATTCCGCCCGGGGTTTCGTGGGAATTGCTGGTCGTTAATAACAACAGTACCGATGCGACGGATTCTGTAATTGCTTCCTATGAGGGGCGCCTCCCCATCCGGAGGCTATTAGAGCGTCGCCAGGGCGTTTCCCGCGCCGGCAATTGTGCCCTGGCGGCTGCCAGGGGCAATCTGCTTGTCTGGACAGCCGATGACGTCCTGGTCGACCCAGAGTGGTTGGCCTCCTATCACACTGCTTCGTTGTCCTGGCCGGATGCAGCTTTTTTTGGCGGCGCTGTGTTTCCCTGGTATGAATCGCCGCCTCCTGCCTGGATTGAGAACAGTAAGGGGGCTTCGTGGGCAGTCCTTGGCTTGAGACGCTATGACGATACGGTCAGGCCCTTTGCGCAAGGTGAAGAGCCGATAGGCAACAACATGGCAGTTCGTCTGAACGTCCACCGACGGTTTCTATTCAATGAAGCTCTCGGCTACGTCGGCGGCCAGCTAGGTGCTGGCGAAGACCTGGATTTGGTTGAGCGACTTATGCGCGCTGGTCTGCGTGGAATATGGGTCGGCACAGCAAGGATCCGCCATTGGGTTCCACGCAGCCGGATGAGATATAAGTACCTGTGGGATTGGTGCTTCGCAGCAGGAGTGCAGGAAGCTCGCACCGGGCGCGTGGCGGGGCGACGCGTGCTTGGCAGCCCGGTGGGATTCATCGCTCGGCGGTCCCTGCGAGGCATTCGCTCATATGTGTCCGGCTGTCTCTTCCGGGATGACGCCCGGCGCGTAAGTGGATTTCGTGACCTGGCTTTTCAGAGTGGCATGATCTGGGCAGGTGCGCGCCAGCTAAATCAGCGCGTACGGTTCGGCATACTAACCCGAAGCGTGAGCGAGGATCTTGCTAAGGCGCCGGGCTAGTGTGCTGCAAGAGCGCGCCCGGTCAGGTAGTCCCAATTCTCAACAGTTCTGATTTCTTGTCGCTGGCAATGCCTCGTCGAGTTATCAACATCCGGCCTGCCTAGTTGCCTGGAGGTCTTCATGGAGCATCGGCTTTGCATCATCGGGGGAGGACCTCGCGGCACTTATGTGCTGCTTCACATGCTCGCGGCCTGGAAAACGCGATGCTTGCAAGGACGCCTCCGGATACACATCATTGAACCGGTTGAGTTGGGGGCTGGAGCAATCTATTGCACGTCGCAGCCCGATTTTCTGCGGCTGAACACCGTTGCCTCGCAGGTCACCGCCTATCCAGACGATTCGGTCGTCAGTCCGTTGCCCCGGCTGAAGGGTCCGACCCTGTACGAATGGTACAGAACGCCGCACAACGGCCTGGCGGCTGATGCCTATCCGACCCGCCGGGATACGGGCCGTTACCTGGCGAACGTGTTTAGCAGTCTGCTCGGTTGCGCGCCTCCAGGCGTTACGATTGAGTGTCATCGTACCACGGCGCTTGACATGCAAAAAACGAACGAGGATGAATGGAGCGTGCAATTGGGCGATGGCCAACGACTCCGTTGTCATGCCGCAGTGCTCACCCTCGGCTGCGCCGCCTCCGCACAGACGGATTCTGCCATGGTGGCACGCGAATTCGGCATTCCCCCGGACATTGCCGATGAGCGACTCATCGCCCACCCCTATCCGATCGAGCGGACGCTCGCCCGCCTTAAGCCGCGGGAAACTATCGGTATCCTCGGGCTTGGGCTCACGGCGCTGGACATCATGCGGTCCTGCACGGTGGGGCGCGGCGGCAAGTTCATTCGCCAGGGCCGGACGCTTCGTTATGTGCCGAGTGGCGAGGAGCCGCGCATGGTGGCCTGGTCGCGGAGCGGACTGCCGCTCTTGGCGCGCGGCGTGAATCAAAAGCCGATTGACTACAAGGTGCGCGCGCGGTTCCTGACCCAGGAGACCGTGGATGGGCTCCGGCACGAGCGCCAGCGAGCGATTGGCAGTCCCAAGCTGGACTTTGCGCGTCACCTGTTGCCTCTGCTCCTCCAGGAAATGGCGGACGCCCACAACGCAGCGCTCGCCTCGCCCCGCGACGGGATCGCCGGAGCGCGCACGAACGGGGACAAGTTCCGCTGGAAGCGGCTCGTTTGCCCCTTGACAGGCGATGCATGCCGCACGGCGGAGGGGTTCAGGTCTTTCTTCGTTGATTTTGTGCGCCACGATGTAGCAGAGGCGCTGCGGGGCAATCTTTCCAGCCCCGTCAAGTCCGCGTGCGATGTCCTCCGGGATCTCCGGGACAACCTGCGTTATGCCGTGGAATTCGGCGGACTGACGCCGCATTCGCATCGGCTGTTCGATCAAGGCTTCACTGCTGTCCACAATCGCCTCGCGGTCGGCCCCCCCGTCGAGGCAATGGAGGAGTTGCTGGCCCTGGTGGAAGGGGGAGTGGTTGACCCCTTCTGCGGGCCCGCGCCGCGCCTCCACTGGAGCGCGGGCAGCGGTCGGCTATGCGTTCGCCCTGTCGCATTCCGTGATCCCTGCCGAGAGCTCTCGGTGGTTATCAACGCTCGTCTAGCGCCGACCAATGTCGCCAGCACGGATTCCCCGCTCGTGCAGAGCTTGGTGGCGGGCGGCCATATTGTCGCATACGAAAATGCACTCAACGGGACTATTTATCGCCCCGGCGGCATTGCCGTGACGGATGCGTACCGCGTCATCAACAGGCAGGGCCAGGCGCAGGCGAATCTCTACGCCATCGGCGCGCTCACCGAAGGATGCACGTGGTATAGCCAGGTGCTCGCCCGTCCTTACGTGAACTCCCGTTCCATGCGTGATGCTGCCTCCGTCGCTCAGTCAATTGGCGAGTACTTCACCGGCCGTGCCAGAGTCCGCGCGGATTGGCCCAGCGCCAACGGCCACACACGCCATGGCAAAAAGCCAGGCCGGCAAGCAGAAAGGCAGACACTGGCAGAGGCCTCGGCCCTGACATTGCCTGAAACAAAGGCGCTCATCCGCATCGCGCAACGCGGCGCAAGCAGCGTTCATCATTAGGAGCAAGCACCAGCCATGGCCCAGGATCTGACAAAACCCGATCCCTCTATCGTGGTCGATCTGCTTCAGGCGTTTCGCTGGTCCAAGACCATGTTCGCCGCGGTCGCGCTCGGCGTCTTTGATGCCTTGCAGGATGGCCCGCTGGCCGTGGAAACGCTGGCGACGCGACTAGGGGCGAACACGGACGCGCTGGGACGGCTGCTCGACGGCTGCGTCGGACTCCAGCTCCTTGATCGTGACGACTGGGGCTACCGGAACACTCCGGCCGCTGCCGCGTACCTGTGCCGCAAGAGCCCGCTTAGCGTCGCCAGTTATATCAGCTACTCGAACGACGTGTACTGGAAACTCTGGGCCAACCTCGAGGACGCGGTGCGCGAGGGCAGCAACCGCTGGAAGCAGGCGTTTGGTTGGGAGGAGAATATCTTCACGAATGTCTTCCGCACGGAGGAGGCAAAACGCGCGTTCACGTTGGCCATGCATGGCTATGGATTGATGAGTTCGCCCGAAGTCGTCGCCGCCTTCGACCTGAGCCGGTTTCACCGTTTTGTGGACATCGGCGGCGCCACCGGTCATCTCGCCCTGGCTGCCTGTGAGCGCTATCCCAAAATGCAAGGAGTCGTGTTCGATCTGCAGGAAGTTGTCCCGCTGGCGAAGGAAGTAGTTGGCGCCTCCAAGGTAGCCGGGCGCATTGAGGTCGTGGCCGGTGACTTCTTCGCCGATCCACTTCCCTCCGGAGACATTTATGGCCTGGGACGGATCTTACACGACTGGCCGGAGGAGAAAATCCACAACCTGCTCCGCAAGATCTACGAGCGCCTGCCGCCCGGCGGGGGTGTGTTGATCATGGAGAAGCTGATTCATGAGGACCGGCGCGGCCCCGTATGGGCGCTCATGCAGTCGCTGAACATGCTGACTCTCATGGAAGGGAAGGAACGCACCCTCACGGAATACGAAGGGCTCTTGAAACGAGCCGGGTTCGGCGCCGTCTGCGGCTGCCGCAACACGACTCCCCTGGACGCCGTCCTGGCTCTAAAGGCGGGCCCTTCATAGACAGCAAGATCCTGATGACCTGTCCGAAGCGTTTCACGACACGCCGCGATCTCTTCATCTGAGGATGCGAGGATGCAACCAGCAAAGCCAAACAATTGTGAGCCCCTGGACAACACACCGAGACCCAAGGCCGAACTGGTGGTGCTTGGCGGCGAGGCGCCCTTCGCCGAACCTCCTTATCACTCCGCACAGCGCGGACTGGCCAATTCCGCCGGTTTAGCGCCCTTCAGGCTTGATGGAGCGACGATCCGTCAGGCATTGCGGCGCAGATGGCTGGCGATATTCCTCCTGGGAACACTGTTGGCGGGGGGGGCCGCGATGGCGACGCGTTGGCTCCTGCCGCTCCGCTACACGGCGCGCGTGCGCTTCCACATCGCCACCCTGCCCCCTTCCGTGGTCTTCGAGAACACGGAAGGAAGCGCGGACTTCGCGAACTTCATCCGGACCCAGGTGGAACTCATCAAAAGCCAATTGGTGCTCGATGACGTCGTCAGACAGCCGGAGATTGCGGGTCTGGCCATTCTTCGGGATCAACCCGAGCCGATCCACTGGATCGAACAGCAACTGGTATGTGACTTCCCGGCCCCGGAGATTCTGCGCCTCAGCCTGAATGGCAAGGACCCCAAGGAGCTCGAGGCCCTGCTCACGGCCATCAAGGACGCCTATCTGGACAAAGTCGCCTACAAGGAGAAGAAGAAACGAACGGAGAACCTGAGACGGCTCATTGCCATCCGCCAGAAGGCGGAAGATGATTTGAAAGAGCAACGGGCCACCTTTCACAAAAAAGCCAAGGAGGCCGGGTCTGGCGACTCCCAGACGCTGGCGTTCTCCCACCGCCTGGCCCTGGAACGCTTGGACCTGGCCCGCAAGGACTTGCTCCAGTACCAGTCCGAGCTGAGAAGAGCGGAAGCAGAACTGAAGTTTCGTGAAAAAGAGATGAAAGAATCCCCGACCCCGGCTCCCGTGATTCTCAATGCCGAAATCGAGGAACGCCTCAAGCAAGACAAGGAGGTGTCGGCACTCCTGACCCAGCGGGCCGACCTGGAAAAGAAGCTGAAAAGAGCCCGCCGGGAAGTAATGGAGGACCACCCGCTCATCGGCAGATACGAGCTCGAGCTCAGTGCCAACACGGAAGCTGTGGCGGCGCGCAAACGCGAAACGCGGCCGTCTATTGTAAAGGAGTTGAGCGAGGAGCGGCGCAAATCGCCGTCCAGCACTGCTCAGCTGCGCGAGCAGGTCGTCGTGCTCAGGGAATTGATTGAGCAACTCAACGCCGAGATCAGGCGCTTGAATGACGAGAACAAGCTCATCAAAGATTCCTCCCTGGAGCTGGAAACGATCCGCGACAAGATTACCCCGATCGAGAACGTCGCCAAGGCGGTAGCCAGCCGCGTGGAGGCCATCAATGTGGAATTCGACGCTCCCTCGCGCGTCACGGTGCTGGAGCAACCGACCGTCATTAATCTGGTCGATGGCAAGAAAAAGGCGCTGGCCATGGGCTGCGCGGGACTGCTAGGGTTTGCCCTGGCGACGTCCGGCGTGATTGGCTGGGACCTGCGCATGCGCAAGGTTTTTGACTCTGGCCAGGTCTCGAGGGTATTGAACACGCGCGTGCTGGGCACCCTCCCTCTCCTGGGAGTACAAACAACGATGCAAGCCAGCCCCCTGGCCAACGGTTCTCTTACCGATAAGCAGCCCCGCTATTTGCTTACCGAATCGGTGGACCGCGCTCGCCTCAAATTGCTGCACGCGGCAGCAGAACACTCCCTGAAAACGGTGCTGATTACCAGTGCGTTTTCCGGCGAAGGCAAGACTACACTGGCCAGCCACCTTGCCGTGAGCCTCGCCCGTGCCGGACGGCGAACCTTGCTTGTCGACGCCGACATGCGCCGGCCCTCCCTGCATCGGCTCTTTGAGCTCCCCCTGGAACCGGGGCTCGGCGCCTTCCTTCGCGAAGAGCTTCCTGTGGCGGACGTGATTCGTCCCACGTTTGTTGCCGGACTGGAAGTTATTCCCGCCGGCCGAGGAGACGTCTCGGCCATCGAGGCGCTCGCGCACGACAGCCTGCGCCTGGCCCTCGAGCACTTGAAGGAACAATATGACTTTATCCTTGTGGATTCGACGCCGCTTCTGGCCGTCGTCGATGCGCCGCTGGTCGCCCAGCATGTGGACGGCGTCCTCTTCTCCGTGATGTGCGGCGTCAGCCATCTGAACGCGCTGCATGAATGTCACCAGGAGCTGGAGCAGCTTGGCGTGCGCGTCCTCGGCGCCGTCCTCAGTGGAGCGGCTGACTCGGGTCACAGGTACTACGGTTATCCACCATACGGCTATCCACCGCCAGCTGCCAACCAGCACGCCGGCGCCTCAAAGGCTGAGTCCGCGTAACTCCCCCGGGATCAAAACTTGCTTGCATCACAAAGGCAATCGTGGCCATCCGGCGCGATGGCTGAATTCCACTATGCGTCTGGGGAACCGGTGCAGACTTCGCCGCAGGCCGGCGCGGTTGGCTATGCCCTGTTCCTGGTGCTCAACGCGGTCCTCTTTCTCCGGCCCACGGAACTCATCCCGGATCTGGAAGGGCTGCCAGTTTATGAAATTGTCATTCTGTCCTGCATGGCTTTTTCCTGGATGCCGGTGCTGGAACAACTGCATGGCCGTTCGCTCATACGGCAGCCAGTCACGGCCTGCGTGCTGGGCCTGTGGGTCGCGACGGCGCTTTCGCATCTGTCCCATGCGAATCTTGGGGGGACCTGGACGGCGGCCAAGGATTTCGGCAAGGTGGTTGTCTACTATCTCCTGCTCGTCGGCCTCGTAAGCAATCCCAGCCGCCTGCGCCTCTTTCTCTATGCGCTTGTCATTTATACGAGCAGCGTAACGGTGCTGGCTTTATTGCAATACCACGGTGCTATCGACGTGGATGCCCTGGCCACGTTGAAGGAAAGGGGAGATTTCAACGACATGACCGGGGAGCAGATCATTTTTCTGCGTCTGCGCGGGCCGGGCATTTTCAACGATCCGAATGACCTGTGTTTGATCTTGCTTATGGGGATGGCGATTTCCCTTTGGAAAGCGGTTGAGCGC
>DASZFN010001122.1:0-4775 GCA_035939715.1 Gemmataceae bacterium
AGGAGGATTACCGCGCGGAGCGCTTTCGCCGCCACCCCGTATCGCTCAAGAATTGCACCGAGGCGCTTGTCCTGAGTCAGCCGCAGCTCATTGAAGAGATCCACAGCGCCTACCTCGAGGCGGGCAGCGACATCATCGAGACCTGCACCTTCACGGCAAACCAACTGCAACTGCGGGAATTCGCCCTGCAGGACCACGTTTTCGAAATCAACAAAGCCGCCGGCGAAAGCGCGCGCCGGGCAGCCGATGCCTATTCGCGCCGCAATCCTGACAGGCCCCGCTTCGTCGCCGGTAGCATTGGGCCCACCAACAAGATGCTGTCGTTGGGCACGCATGTCGAAGACCCCGGCCGGCGCGACGTGACTTTTGACCAGATGGTCGAGGTCTACTACGAGCAAATCGCCGGCCTGGTGGCGGGCGGTGTCGATCTGCTCCTGCCGGAGACGTCATTTGACACCCTGGTCATGAAGGCGTGCCTGTTCGCTATCGACAAGTATTTCACCGAGCACGACGTGCGCCTGCCGGTCCTGGTATCCGGCACCATTTTTCGGGAAGGCGGGCGCACGCTCTCGGGGCAAACGGTGGAAGCGTTTTATGCATCGGTGTCCCATTTCGACATGTTTTCCATCGGCCTGAACTGCGCCGTGGGCGTGGATTTGATGCGTCCCTACCTGGAGACGCTTGCCCAGATCGCTCAGCGCCCGGTGAGCTGCTACCCCAACGCCGGCATGCCCGATGGCTTCGACGGCTTTGACGGGTCTCTGGAGGATACCGCGCGCGCGCTGGGCGAGTTTGCCCGCAACGGCTGGTTGAACATCGTGGGCGGTTGCTGCGGCACCACTCCCGACTGGATTCGGGCCATCGGCCAGGCTGTCGAAGGCGTGGCGCCGCGGCGGTTGCCGGACTTGCCCGCCTGGTCCTGGTATAGCGGCACGGAGCCGCTGGTCGTCCGGCCGGAATCCAACTTCATCATGATCGGCGAGCGCACCAACATCACCGGCTCGCGCAAGTTTGCCCGGTTGATCAAAAGCAGCGCCTATGAAGCAGCCCTGGCGGTGGCGCGCGAGCAGGTTGAGGGTGGCGCCAACATCATCGACGTCAACATGGACGCCGACCTGCTCGACGGCAAGGAAGCGATGACGCGGTTCCTCAACCTCCTGGCCGCGGAACCCGACGTGGCCCGGCTGCCGATCATGATCGACAGCTCCAAGTGGGAGATCATCGAGGCCGGCCTGAAATGCGTGCAGGGCAAGTCGATCGTCAACTCGATCAGCCTCAAGGAGGGGGAAGCGAAGTTCCTGGAGCAAGCACGCCTCTGCAAGCGCTACGGCGCCGCGGTCGTGGTCATGGCGTTCGATGAGCAAGGGCAAGCGGTCACCCGCGACCACAAAGTTGAGATTTGCAAACGCGTCTACCGTTTGTTGACCGAAGAGGTCGGCTTCGCTCCCCAGGACATCATCTTTGACGTTAACATTCTTACCATTGCCACCGGGATCGCGGAACACAACAACTACGCGGTCGAATTTATTGAGACGGTCCGTGCCTTGAAGCAGCTCTTCCCGCTGACAAAAACTTCCGGCGGCGTCAGCAATGTCTCCTTTTCGTACCGCGGCAACGATGTCGTGCGCGAAGCAATCAATGCCGTTTTTCTCTACCACGCAATCAAGGCCGGGCTGGACATGGGGATCGTGAACGCCGGTCAGCTTCAGGTCTATGACGAGATTCCCAAGGACCTGCTCGAACGGGTCGAGGATGTCGTGCTCAACCGCAGGCCGGACGCTACCGACCGGCTGACGGCTTTTGCGGAGACCGTAAAGCAGCAGGACAAGGGCGAGGTCAAGGACGAAGCCTGGCGCGGCGCGCCGGCGGCGGAGCGTCTCAAGCACGCGCTCATCAACGGCATCGTGGACTACATTGATGAGGATGTCGAGGAGGCCCGCCACAACTACGAGCGACCCTTACAGGTAATCGAGGGGCCGCTCATGGACGGCATGAATGTGGTCGGCGACCTGTTTGGCGCCGGCAAGATGTTTTTGCCGCAAGTCGTCAAAAGCGCCCGCGTGATGAAGAAGGCCGTGGCCTACTTGCTGCCTTTCATGGAGGCGGAGAAAGCGCTGACCGGGGGCAGCCACAAGGCACGCGGTAAGATTGTCATGGCCACGGTCAAGGGTGACGTGCACGACATCGGCAAGAACATTGTCGGCGTCGTGCTCGGCTGCAACGATTATGAGATCATCGACCTGGGCGTCATGGTGCCCTGCGAAAAGATCTTGCAAACCGCGCGCACGCAGCAAGCCGACATGATCGGTCTCAGCGGCCTGATCACGCCGTCGCTCGATGAGATGGTTCATGTGGCCAAGGAAATGGAACGCGAAGGCTTTCAGATCCCGCTGCTCATCGGCGGCGCGACCACCAGCGCCAAGCACACCGCGGTAAGGATCTCTCCCGCCTATCACGGCACCGTCATCCACGTCAAGGACGCGTCGCGCAGTGTCGGCGTCGTCGAGCGCCTCAATCGACCCGATCAACGGGGCGAGATCGATCGTGAGAATCGCCAGGCCCAGCAAAAAGAGCGCGAAACCTTCGCGCGCCGCCGGGAACGGAAATTAGTCAGTTACGCCGAGGCGGTGCAGCGCAGGCTGGCGATCGATTGGCACAATGCGGAAATAGCCGTGCCCTCGTTCCTCGGCAAACGCGTACTGCGTGACTTTCCTCTGGCGGAGATTATTCCCTACATCGACTGGTCGCCGTTCTTCATGGCCTGGGAGTTGACGGGCAAGTACCCGATGATTCTGTCTGATCCCAAGGTTGGCAAGGAGGCCAGTAAGCTCTTCGCCGACGCGCAGAAGCTGTTGCAGGAAATTGTCGCCGGTAAGCGATTGCAAGCGGCTGCCGTCTACGGCATCTATCCCGCCAACGCAGACGGCGACGACATGGTGCTGTTCAGCGACGAGACGCGTTCCAAGGAATTGCAGCGCTTTCATGGTCTGCGGCAGCAGTGGCAGCGCGAAGGCCAAACTTCCTTTCGCAGCCTGGCCGACTACGTGACGCCGCGCTCGACCGGCCGCGCCGATTATCTGGGCGTTTTCGCGGTCACCGCCGGGCATGGCGCCGATGAATTGGTGCGCCGTTTCGAGGCGGAGCACGATGATTACAACTCCATCATGACCAAGGCCCTTGCCGACCGTCTGGCGGAGGCGTTTGCGGAACTGCTCCATGAGCGCGTCCGCCGCGAATGGGGTTACGGCAACGAGGAAAGGCTATCGAAGGAAGAACTCATTAAGGAGAAGTATCGCGGCATCCGGCCGGCGCCCGGCTATCCTGCTCAACCCGACCACACGGAAAAGAGTATCCTTTGGCAGCTGCTGGACGTGGAAACAGAGGCGGGCATCCGCTTGACCGAGAGCTACGCCATGTGGCCGGCCGCATCGGTAAGCGGCCTGTATTTCAGCCATCCGCAGGCGAAGTACTTCGCGGTCGATTTGATTACGCGAGACCAGGTCGTCGATTATGCGGCACGCAAGGCCATGCCCGTTGCCGAGGTTGAACGTTGGCTGGCTTCAAACCTGGCGTACGATGTGCAATGAAGTGTAGCCCAATTCGCAAGAATTCGGGCGTGCAGAGAGTGCTGCGTCTGAATTCTTGCGAATTCAGCTACCCGAAAAATACTAGGCGCGTTCCAGTTGCATCAGGAAAGCATCTTCCTCGCCGTGAAAGCCGCGCAACACGCGGGTGGCCTTGTAACCGACTGAGCGCAACAAAAGCTGAATCGCCAGATTGGTTTCGGGCACGGCCGCCTCGATGGTGCAGGTGCCCTGGTCATTCGAGCGCGGGTCGAAACGGGTCACCAGGGCCCGGCCGATGCCGCGCCGCCGCCAATCCGGGGACACATAAAGCTGGATCAGATCGACGCACATGGGAGGCGCAGACGTTTGTTTGCGGGCGGGCTTGGTCAGCCGCGAGGGATCAAAATGCGGCCCGGAGCCTACCGGCTGGCATTCGACCATGTGCTGAAAAACCAGGTAGCCGACGACGTGATTTTGAATCGTGGCCACCCAGGTGCCGCGCTCTTCGGTGACGGGGTTCATCGCCAGATCATGACGCAGCCAGCTCGAGCCCAGACGCTGCTTTTCAAGCTGCAATACCCGCGGCAGGTCGGCGGCGGTCATGCTTCGGACATCGAGAACACGGCTAATCATTTCGTTAATAATGCTCATTTGGTCTCCCCTGTGCAGCATATTGCCGGCAAAACGTGTGCCACGGAAGAACCATGATTTTCGTCCTAATTCGCAACCCTTTGCGAGCAAATCAGATACATACTTAATGAACTTGCCACGCAAAGTGCGGCTCGAAACCAGATTGTTTCTTCGGGTTTACATCCTTAACGCGGCCGGTAGCGAACATTAACGGAAGAATCTTCAAACTTTGCGCCAAAATCCTTGCGCCGCAAGGAATTGAGAATCCTCCTTTGATTCGTCTTGTTGATGATGAGTATATTGGGATCATGACGGTCGCGGATTTACCACCAATTCAAAGAAGCCGAAACATGAAACATTTGAGCAAAAGCTTTCTTCTGGCTCTCCTTTTAATCGTTGGAACCGCGGCAGACAAGCCCGCTCGGCGTGTTCCGCAGGAGGAACTTCGCGCCTTCAATGAATTGATCGGCTCCTGGCGGGCGGCCGGGACGCCGGAAGGCACACGCGAAGAGAAACAACGCGGCTTCTGGACAGAATCTATCGCCTGGAGCTGGCAATTCAAGGGAGAGGATATCTCCC
>DASZFN010001123.1:0-1680 GCA_035939715.1 Gemmataceae bacterium
CCTGCTGATCTGGTATCCGCGGGTTACGGCCGTCGATGAAGGCTATGTCAGGCCGGCGGTGAAGATCGAAGCAGGCGCGAAATCCGCGCTTGATCCGAATGACCTTGCGATCATCCAGCCCTATGTCGCCGATGACGTCGGCATGGACCTCAATGTGGCCAACGTCACCACGGTCGTTGCCGAACGCACCTTCTGGGACAAGGCGGTGATCCTGCACGGCCTCCGGCAATGGTTCGAGAGACGGGGTGTGCTGCGCGGCGGCGGGCAACGGGTGTCGCGTCACTACTACGATCTCTACCGTCTCCTGCAGTCGGATGCCGGACGCAGCGCCTGCGAGAGACCTCGATCTGGCAGCCGATTGCGTGCTTCACGCCCGCATGTTCTTCAACAGTACCGATCTTAATTTGGCAGCGGCGACGCGCGGCTCATTCACACTGTCGCCAAATCGTGAGATGGCTGGCGCTTTGGGGCGAGACTACACAGCCATGGCCGGAATGATCTTTGGCGAAGCGCCGCGTTTCGGCGAGATTCTGAAAAGTGTCGCAGATTTCGAAGCCGACGTGAACGCTGCCGGGCTGTGACCATGACGGCGGCGCAGCTCCAAAAAGTAGAAGTGGCGTGCCGTTGGCGACGAATTTATTTTCAAAGCAGTCTCACGTCCCCTCCTGCCCCGCATTCATCGTCCTGAAATAATGCTCGGCGTGCTGATAGTAGTTCTCAGCCCCCACGGCGTTGCCGGCGAGCGCCTCGGCGCGGGCGAGCTCCATGTAGCGTTCGTAGTTGCGCTGGGCGCTTTGCCCGCCCCGCTGCTGTTGGGGGCGCTGGTTGTTTGGTGTCCAGCGTTGCTGGGGGCGGTTGAATGAGCCTGCGGGTCTTTGCTGGCGGGAGGGGTTGGGTCGTCTTGGGCCATTTTGCATGGCGGCTCCTGGTAGGGTGGGTGGAAATTACGGCGCGCACGAAAGGATTGAGCCTGGCGCGTCGTTGAGGCGGTTGCGTCAAGCGGGCCTCGGCCTCGCCTGCGTTGATCTGACTGTCATGTGCCGCAAGGGCGGGGCATTGTCGCAAACGCCCGCTTGATCTTGAAGCATCGGTGGTTACTGGGTCGTCCGCGCGTTACCGTCGGGCCGGCCGAAGGCCGGACCCGCTGGCGGACGATGACAGTGGAGAGTCACCCTTCATATGGCTAGTCCGGCGACGAATCGCGAGTAGCAGCAGGATATAAGCATTTTTGCGTTGTCGCATCCTGAACGAAAGGCGGTCCACCCGCCTTTCCGAGGGCACCGCTTCGCTCCCTTGCACCGTTGCTTGCGTATCGTGTCGATTCGATGCGCGACAGGCGGCGAGGGTGATGGCGCAACAAAGCGATTGCGCCCTACGGGGGTGGTGGAGCCGGGGAGGATCGAACTCCCGACCTCCTCATTGCGAACGAGGCGCTCTCCCAGCTGAGCTACGGCCCCGCAACCGGTGGTGGTCGGCCTCACGGTCGCCGGCGGCGGCGGTTTCGGGGGCCCGAGCCGGGCGAAGCCGGCGGCAGGTTCGCACGTGCGGGTGCGGGCTTGCGAGTGCGAGGCATTTTGGGAGTGGGGGCGGGTGGTGTCAAGGCGCAGCCTCGCCGGCGGAGGGGGCGGGAAGGCATTTTGCGAAGGGACTGGGTTCCGACCCCGCTTTCGCGAGGGCTTT
>DASZFN010001124.1:0-2971 GCA_035939715.1 Gemmataceae bacterium
CGAGACGCAGGCTTGCGCCTGCTCCTCAGGATGAGAGTCGCGTATGCTGCGGCATTACTGCAAGGAGACATCCCATGGCCCCAGCACCCGTCATTCGCCTGCATCCTGACGACGGCGTGCTGATCGCGCGCTCGAGCTTGCCGCCGGGCATGGTGGTGGCCGATGGCGTAACGACATCGGAGCGTATCCCCGCGGGCCACAAGGTTGCGATCAGGCCGATCGCGCAAGGCGAGCCGGTCATTCGCTACGGCCAGATCATCGGCTTTGCCACGCAGCCGATTGCGCCGGGCCAGCACGTGCACACGCAGAACTGCGGCATGGGCGATTTCGACAAGGACTATGCCTATGGCGTCGACGTCAAGCCGGTGCCGAATTTCGACCTGCCGGCGATCTTCGACGGCATCCGCCGTCCCGACGGCCGCGTCGCCACGCGCAATTATATCGGCATCCTCACCTCGGTGAATTGCAGCGCCCATGTCGCGGGGCTGGTCGCCGATGTCTTCAAGAAGAATCCGTTCACCGGCGACAATCCGCTGGCCGACTTCCCCAACGTCGACGGCGTAGTCGCGCTGACCCACAAGACCGGCTGCGGCATGACCCAGGACGAGCCGCTGGCGCTGCTCCGCCGCACGCTTGGCGGTTATGCGCGGCATGTGAATTTCTCGGCCGTTGTGGTGCTAGGGCTCGGCTGCGAGGTCAACCAGATCGGCGGGCTGATGCAGGAGCAGAAGCTGGCGGGGCGCCTGCGTGCGATGGATATCCAGGAGAAGGGCGGCACACGCAAGACGACTGAGGCCGGCATTGCCTTTGTGAAAGAGGCGCTTGCGGACGCCAACAAGGTCAAGCGCGAGAAGGTAGCCGCGAGCGAACTGACAGTGGCCCTGCAATGCGGCGGTTCCGACGGCTATTCCGGCGTGTCCGCCAATCCGGCGCTGGGCGCCGCGAGCGACCTTCTGGTCCGCCATGGTGGCACCGTGATCCTCTCGGAGACGCCCGAGACCTACGGCGCCGAGCATCTGCTCACGCGCCGCGCCGTCAGCCGTGAGGTCGGCGAGAAGCTGGTCGGCCTGATGCGCTGGTGGGAGGAATATACCCAGCGCGAGGGCGCGGAGATGAACGCCAATCCGAGCCCGGGCAACAAGGCGGGCGGCCTCACCACCATTCTGGAAAAATCCCTGGGCGCGATGGCCAAGGCCGGCAGCACCAACCTGGTCGACGTGCTGCATTACGCCGAGCCCGTCACCAAGAAGGGCTTTGTGTTCATGGACACGCCCGGCTACGACCCGGTCGCGGCCACGGGGCAGGTGGCCGGCGGCGCCAATCTCGTCTGCTTCACCACTGGCCGCGGCAGCGTGTTCGGCTGCAAGCCCGCGCCCTCGATCAAGCTCGCGACCAACACACCCATGTACAAGCGCATGGAAGACGACATGGACGTCAACTGCGGCACCATCCTCGATGGCGAGGAGAGTGTGCAGGAATGCGGCCAGCGCATCTTCGATCTCATCCTCAAGACCGCTTCGGGCCAGCCGACCAAGAGCGAAAGCTTTGACTTCGGCGCCGCCGAGTTCGCGCCGTGG
Organism: Gemmataceae bacterium; assembly: GCA_035939715.1. Taxonomy (GTDB): domain Bacteria; phylum Planctomycetota; class Planctomycetia; order Gemmatales; family Gemmataceae; genus DASZFN01. The sequence goes on from DASZFN010001124.1 coordinate 1,578, forward strand.
GTGCTTGGCGCGACAATGTAGCCCTGCTGAAAGCGGCAGCGAGGTTGACGTTCTAAGTCGGTACAACTTTTCTAAAGTTCCACGTTGGAGCTGTCGTTGAACAGGCTCAACCTGGAAGCACTCCCTTTGTTGTGAATGGACAGCCCGGCGATCCCGGTGGGACGATCACGCCGTCGTGGGAATGCTGGGTGAATACCCGGCGCGAGACGCGCCCGACACGCGACACATCGATCATTCATCGAGACGCGTCAGCAAACGCAACGGTGCTATTGACCCTGCAGAGCAGGAGCTGGTGCCGACAAACCGACCTTTGCAACAACCATCTTCGCAACCACCATAGTGAGGAGATCGCCATGGCAGCAAATCTCACCTCCGTTGTGATGCAATTCCTGACACCTGAAGTCATCGAGAAAATCGCTTCGTTTCTGGGGCTGGACCGAACCGCAACGCAGAAGGCGGCTGGAGGAGCAGTTCCGGCATTGCTGGCGGGCTTGTCCGATCTGGTTGGAACCCCAGCCGGAACGAGCCAACTGTCCAGGCTGTTGTCGCAGCAGCCAGGGGGCTCGCCCACTGATCTCTTGGGCAACACCGGCCCGCAGGGACTGGCGGAGGCCGGAGCGAGCATGCTGTCCGGATTGTTCGGGGGCCGAACCATGGACACGATGGCTCAGGCGGTGGGCAAGTTTGCCGGCATCGGCGACATTGGCGGCAAGTCGTTGCTCGCCATTCTCGGTCCGATGGTGCTGGGCACCCTGGGTCAGCAGCAGCGCAACGCAGGTCTCGACACGGACGGCCTGGCAGCACTGCTCCGCTCACAGAAAGCCCAGATCACGGCCGCGATCCCGTCAGGTCTGGCGGATCAGCTTGGCGCCGTCGGTTTGATCGACAGGGCGGAGGCAGGCTTGCGCAGTGGGGCGGCGTCAGCTTCAGCCGGAGCAAGCCGTGCGTCTCAACAGGCCGGCAATTGGGCAAGCCAGGCCACGCAGTGGCCCTATTGGCTGGCCGCGCTGGTCGTATTGGCCGGTCTTGCCTGGTGGGCAATCCAGCGCCCGGGCCAGGAAACTGTCGCCGAGCAACCTGCCACCACCCGACCCGCGACTGGAACCGTGGGCATGGCACCCGCAGCGTTGACGGTTGATGGAGTGAACCTGGCCAACCAGCTCAACTCGTCAATCGACACGTTGAAGTCCGCGCTGCCCGGCATGACAGATGCCGCGGCCGCTCAGGCAGCTCTGCCCAAGATCAACGAAGCCACGGCCCAGCTGAACGATCTCAGCGCGCGCGTGCAAAAGCTTTCTCCGGATGGACGAAACGCATTCGTCAAGATGATCGTCCTGGTGACGCCTTCGATCAACCAGATGTGCGATAAGGTCTTGGCTACCCCCGCCGTCGGG
>DASZFN010001125.1:0-7923 GCA_035939715.1 Gemmataceae bacterium
AGGTGAAGCAGTTCGAGCAGCCAGGCCTAAGCCAAGCCGACGAACTCCTTCACCTGCCGGACAAGCCGGCAGGGGTCCTAGCTCCTGTAAAAAGCGCAACTTCAAAAAGCGCCAGCACGGGGCGCTTCGGGTTAAAATGGCGTCAACCGTAGCCGACAAAGAATCCAAGGAGCAAAATGCCCAGCACGAGCAAGGAGACGGCAACGTAGGTGTAATCGCGCTCCATGAAGAAGGCGAACACCGTGAAAACCACACGGGCGACCGGCGTGGCGATCAGTAAGAGCAGCCCCAGTTGAATCAATCCTTGGCCGCGCAGGTGACAGGCGCTCTTGACGATGCCGGACACGCTACGCAACTCCAGACCCTCTTCATGAAAGGTACGATAATCGGCTACCTCCCTACCGTGCCGCCACAAGTAGATGACACCGCCCACAAAGACGACCGTGGCCGCCAGGATAACGCCGGCGCGTAAGAGATTGCCGATGATCAGCTCGATTTGCCGGTCCGTCCAGGCGTTTTTGTCTTCCGGCATCTCACAAGCCTCCCGTTACGCCTTTGTAGATCATCTGAATGGCCAGCGCAAGAATGACCACGCCGAAGACGACGCGCAGCACCCGTGTCCGGGCTACGACCAGCACGCGCGTTCCCAAAACCGAGCCGAGCAGAACGCCGAGCATGACCGGCATGGCGACGCCGGGAACAATGTAGCCGCGCTGCAGATAGACGCCGGCGCTGGCCGCCGCCGTCACGCCGATCATGAAGTTGCTGGTCGTGGTAGAGACCTTGAACGGCAGGCGCATGACCTGGTCCATGGCCAGCACCTTGAAGGCTCCGGAGCCGATGCCCAGCAATCCGGAGAGCATGCCCGCCACCAGCATCAGGCCAAAACCGAGCGGAATGCGGCGCACCTGGTAGGCCTGCGGTCCAGCGGGCGTCGGATAGGAATCGTTCATGCGCAATCTGGCGGCCAGGGGGTCCGGCTCTTCGTGTGAACCGGTTTCAGGTCGATCACGGCTGGAGAACAAAGCGGAGAACAGGAGCACGGCACCGAAGATAACCGCGATCGTGCCCGGCGCCACCAGCGCGGCCAAAAACGCCCCGAACAACGCGCCAACCGTGGTGGCGATTTCCAGGAACATGCCGATACGGATATTCGAGTAGCCTTCCCTGACATAGGCCGCGGCCGCGCCGGAAGACGTGGCGATCACCGACACCAGGGAAGCGCCGATGGCGTAGCGAATGTCCACGCCAAAAACCAGCGCCAGCAGCGGCACAATCACCACGCCGCCGCCCAACCCCGTCAAGGAACCCAAAAAGCCGGCGACCAGCGAGCCCAACCACACCAGTCCGGTAAATTCAAGGACGGTCACGCACTCAGGTCTCCGACCAATCTTGCTTCCGGAGTAACTTGCTCTCTCCTCGATACACTATTCACTAGACTTCGTGGAGTAGGTCTAGTCGAGCTTCTTCTCTCTGTCAACAGAGGGGCACAGGAAGTTGATGCGTTGGTTCAGGAAAGCGAGATCACATGCGATCGTTCAAGAGCCTTAATGAGCAGGAAATTCTGGCCCTCGCCATTTCTCTCGAAGAAGAGGATTCCCGCATTTACGACGACTTTGCGGAAGGGCTCAAGAAGGACTATCCGGCCACGGCCAAGATGCTCGCCGAAATGCGCGGCGAGGAAGACAACCATCGTCATCGGCTCATCGAGCTGCACCGCCAGAGGTTCGGCGAACACATCCCGCTCATTCGCCGCCATGATATTAAAGGCTTCGTGAACCGCAAACCGATCTGGCAGGTGCGCCCGCTCGGCCTGGCCGCGGTTCGCAAGCAGGTCGAGTTGATGGAGCTGGAGACGAAACGCTTTTACGAAAGCGCCATCCGCCAGACATCGGATGCCGGGATTCGCCAGCTCCTGGGCGATCTGGCTGAAGAGGAACGGCGTCATTCCACACTGGCGGAGGAAATAGAAACCCAGCAGCGTGCCTCAGGGGCCCTCGAAGAGGAGGCCGCCGCACGCAGGCGTCTCTTCGTGTTGCAAGTAATTCAGCCCGGTCTGGCCGGGCTCATGGACGGGTCGGTGTCCACGTTGGCGCCGCTGTTCGCGGCCGCTTTCGCCACCCAGAAGTCGTGGGACACCTTTGTGGTCGGCCTGGCGGCCAGCCTTGGCGCCGGCATCAGCATGGGCTTTGCCGAGGCCCTCTCCGACGACGGCAGCATGACCGGACGGGGCCGGCCGCTCGCGCGCGGTCTGGTCTGTGGTTTGATGACTACCCTGGGCGGGCTCGGGCATACGTTGCCCTACTTGATTAAGAATTACAAGATCGCCACGAGCATTGCCATTGTCGTCGTCCTTATCGAGCTTGGCGTCATTTCCTGGGTCCGCAATCGCTTCATGGATACGCCGCTGACTTCTGCCATTTTCCAGGTGGTCGTGGGTGGCGTGCTGGTTTTCATTGTTGGCATGCTACTCGGCATGACCGGCACACCGGTGGGTTGACGGATTCTCCCCTTTTATCACCCCCTCCCCAGGGGTTAAGATAACCAGAGCTAAAAAGTCCTTGTGCAAAATCCATGGATGGATCGTTCTCTATTGTGCCGACCCCAACGGGCTCGTGGCGCGCTGCGCGGCGGGCTCGCCGTGATTCCTTGCTACAGGACCGCCAACATGTATTCTCACCGCAAGTTTCTGGCCACTGCTTTCGTGGCGTTCTTCCTTTGCGCCGCCGCCCAGGCCCAGGAGCCCATCCGCTTCGGGCGCACGCCCGACATCTCTCCGGACGGCCGGCTGGTTGCCTTCAGCTACCTGGGCGATATCTGGATTGTCGAGACCATCGGCGGCATTGCCCGGCCGGTGACGATGCACGAGGCCCACGACATCGACCCGGTCTTCAGCCCGGACGGCCGGATGATTGCCTTCAGCTCCAACCGCAACGGCAGCTACGATGTGTTCGTTATTCCGGCCGTGGGAGGCAAGCCCAAACGGCTCACCTTCGATTCGGCGGACGATATCGTCAGCGGCTGGTCTCCCGACGGCAAGGAAATCCTCTTCACCTCGACGCGCGGCGTCGATTACCCGAGCAGCTCGGAAGTCTATGCGGTTCCCGTGGCCGGCGGCCGCGAGCGGCGCATCACCTCCGCCGAGGGCAAGGAAGGTATATTCTCGCCGCGCGGCGATTTGATCGCTTACGTCCGCGGTCCGGGCACCTGGTATCGCAAGGGCTATCGCGGCTCGTCCAACGACGACATCTGGATCTGCAACGCCGACGGCTCCCAGAACCGCCAGATGACCAACTTCACGGGGCAAGATTATTCGCCCATGTGGTCGCCCGACGGACAGACACTCTATTACGTGAGCGAGTTCTTTGGCACGCCGGCCAACATCGTGCAGTCGCCCGTAGCCACCGATGCCCGGATATGCCCGATCCCCAAGCAGGTGACGTTCCACAAGGAAGAGGGCGTCCGCCGGGCGCGCATCAGCGGCAACGGCCAGTGGATCGTGTACGAATGCGGCGCCGACATGTGGGTGCTGCCGACCCAAGGAGGCTCACCCCGGAAACTGGCCATCGAGGTGCATGCCGACGACAAGGTCAACACCGAGCGCACCTTCACCTTTACCCAGGGCGCATCCGAGTTTGCTCTTTCGCCGGACGAAAAGCACGTCGCCTTTGTGGTGCACGGCGAAATCTTTCTCATGCCCATCGCCGGCGGCAAGGCGACCAGGCTGACCGACAGCCCCGCCAACGACCACGGCGTCACCTGGTCGCGTGATTCCAAGAAAATCATTTTCGCCTCCGATCGTAATGGCTTCGAGGACCTCTACCTCCTGGAGCCGGACGACCCGGAGCACCCGCTGCTCGTCGAGGCCCACAAGTTCAAGATCAAGCAATTGACCAGCACGCCGGAGGCCGAGGTCGCCGCCGGCTTCTCGCCGGACGGCAAGCAGGTCGCGTTCATCCGCGCGGGCAGGTTGTGGACCATGAACCCCGACGGCACGAAGCAAAGGCTGCTCGTCAACGAGACGGAAGTCACCGATTACGAATGGTCGCCCGATTCCAAGTACATTTGCTATTCGCGGCGCGACGGCTACTTTGCCAGCGAGCTGTACCTGATCCCGAGCGCGGCAAACGAGCCGGCCTGGCTCCGGACTGGCGTATCGGCCATGGCCAGCGTGGGCGGGCCGTGGCTGCCGGTCCTGTCCTATGGCGGCCAGGCCAGGAACATTACGCGCTTTGCCACCTTCAATGCCGGTGTTTCCTGGAGCCGTAAAGGCAAGAAGATCGCCTTCATCAGCGAGCGCCGCCGCGACGAGCGCGGCGTCTTCGTGCTGTCGTTGCAGAAGCCGGCTACTCCCGATGCGCCGTCGAGCAGCGATATCGACTGGGAAGATATTCACCTGCGTGTCGAGCAGCCCGTCCAGCTTCCGGCCGAGGAAGTGGCCATCTCGGCGGACGGCAACAAGATCGCGTTTACGGCCGTCACCGCCAGCGTGGACGGCAAGGAGAGCCAGGATCTTTGGGTGGCGAGCACCGATGGCAGCCGTCTGACGCGGCTGACTACGGGCAACCAGCGGCCGAGTCAGCTTCAATGGTCGTTCCCCGACACGATCTATTTCCGTGATGGTTCCGGCTCCATCCGCAAGACCCACGCCACCGGCGCCTCGCCGATGGATTTTCTGCGCATGACGACGTCCAGTTCTTCGGACTCCGGCAAGATCCCGTTCAGCGCCCGCATGACGGTGCGGCGCGATGATCTTTTCAATGAGATGTTCGAGCAGAGCTGGCGCGCCCTTTCCGAGGAGTTCTACGATCCCAAGTACCACGGCGTCGATTGGAATGCCGTGCGCCTTAAGTACCGGCCGCTGGTCGGCCATGTCGCCTTGCGCGAGGACTTCTATAGCCTGGTCAGCCTGATGCTGGGCGAATTGAATGCCTCGCATCTCGGCATTGCCGGCTTCCGCATGCCGCCGGAGGAAACCACGGCCGAGTTAGGGCTCGTCTTTGACGAGAGCTACCGCGGCCCGGGGCTGAAGATTGCCGACATCGTCAAGCGGGGGCCCGCGGACAAGCGCGGTCTGAATCTCAAGCGCGGGGATATTATCTCGGCGATTGACGGCGTCGAGCTGAAAAACGATCTCAACCTGAGCAAACTCCTCAATGCGAAGATAGGCGAGACCGTGACGCTTACTCTTGAGAGTCGTCCGGCGGCGCTCACGGCGTCGGCCGCCAAGACGCCTCCTCCCAGGCCTTCGAAGGAGAAACCGCGCCGGGTCGAAATTCAGGCCATAGCCCGCGGTAAGATGCGCGAGCTCATGTACGACCGCTGGGTGGAGACCAACGCCAGGCGCGTCGCCGAGCTCAGCGGCGGCAAGCTGGGCTATATCCACATTCAAAGCATGGACGAGCAGGGACTCGACCGCTTTGTGCGCGCGCTGTATTCGGACAACTTCGATAAGGAAGCGCTGGTGCTGGACGTGCGCTACAACAGCGGCGGCTTCACCCACGATCAGGTGCTCGGCTACCTGGGCGGCCGCGAGCATACGGTCTTCCGGCATCGCGACGGCGGTCAGGGCATGGTCATGCGCTCCTTCGACCGCAAGTGGACCAAGCCGCTCGTGCTGCTCATCAACAACCGCTCGTACAGCGACGCCGAAATCTTCCCGAATGCCTTCCGCACCCTGGGGCTTGGCAAACTGGTTGGCCAGCCGACCGGCGCTCACGTCATCGGCACCTACGAGGTGCGTCTGATTGACGGCTCCATGTTCCGCATTCCGCGCATCGGCGTCTACACCGCTGCCAACGTGAACATGGAAAAGCAAGGCGTCATGCCCGACGTCTACGTCGATCAATTCCCCGGAGACCTGAGCAAGGGCCTGGACCTGCAACTCGACAAGGCGGTGGAAGTGCTGAAGGGCGACGTCCTCGCCTGGAAAAAAACGCATGCCATCTTCACCGCCAGGAAGGATGACCCCAAGAGCCCTGCCGGCGTGCCGACCTCTTCGGGCAAGTAACACTTCGTCACTGTCATTAGTCATTGGTCATTCGTCATTCACTCTGCGAATGACCAATGACCAACTGGACCAATGCTCCACCCGCTAGCTCTACCCGCCCGGCCAAAGCATTCGTACAACGAATGGGTGATTGCTTTTTTGCATCAACCAACAAGGGAGTGCTGCCATGGGTACCGCACTTCTGGTCGAATACTTTGACGAAATCCCCGAGCCGCCGAGCCACGACCTGAGCGGCTGGGAAGGGCGTGTGCGTGCGGCCCTGGAGAAATTCAGGCACAAGGCCGCGGGACGCTACAACGAGGGCACGCTGCAGCGTCTTTTGCACAGCGATGACGCTCAGGCGCGGCGCGCGTCAGTGCTTGCTCTGGGCATGATCGGCACGATGAAGCAATCCAACGCCGCGCTCGCCGACATGCTCCATGATGAAGACCCGGGCGTGAAGCAATTTGCGACCGAGGCTCTCTGGTCGCTGTGGTTTCGCGGCGACACACGCGTCCATTGCCAGGAGCTGCGCAGGCTGGTCGAGCTGCGCGAGCGGCGCAAGAAACGGGCCGGCCTGGACGCGCTGATCGCGGCTGCCCCCAATTTTGCTGAAGCCCACAATCAGCGCGCCATCCTGCACTTCCAGAACGAGGAATGGCACAAGGCCGCGGTCGACTGCGAGCGCACGCTCAAGCTGAACCCCTATCATTTCGGCGCGGCGGCGGGCCTGGCGCGCTGCCACATGGAGCTCGGCAAACACCGCGCTGCCTTGAAGGCCTTTCGCCATGCCTTGCGTATCAATCCCGCTCTCGACGACGTCGAAAAAGCCATTCGTGCCCTGGAAACAGCCCTGGGCGAGGAAGGCAAACGCGACGACAAGAAGTAAGCGTGCATACTCGTAATGGCAAGGCTGGTTGTTTAACCCGGAGCCAGCGGCGACGGCCGGACGCCGCCAGTTCCGCCGTCGCCGCTGGCTCCAGGTTAAACGAGGTTAAGTAAACGCCTGCTTCAATCTGCAGCGGCTATGGAAGTGAAATCAAAAGCTTGTTCCCAGGTGTACCAGCGCACGCTTCCCTGCACCAGTTCCACGCGCACATTCTGACATGGCCCGGCGCCTATCTCTGAAACTTGCCAGCGCGCCGGCGGCAGCTCTTCGGAGCAGATTTGAAACGGCGCATTTCCCGCCCTGACCGTTTGATAGGCGATGGTGAAGCGCCCCAGGATAACGTAGATTTCGAGCGGCAGCTCCGTCTCGCCCGCCACGGTGCCCGTGACGTGCAAGCGGGCGTTTTCGCCGCCAAGCGTCGCGCCCAGGCGGATGTCGCGCAAGAAAGCAAGGCAGCGAATTTCCAGCGCCACATCGGTCCATGGTCCGCTGGTCTCGTCCTTCTTCTCCAGCTCAATCACCAGTTCGTTGCGTTCCTGCAGAGCCTGCGTCACATCAAATTCGAGTGCATCCGCCTTCCCGTCAAAGAGGCCATGCAAGCGGCCGTTGAGAGATATCTCGGCGCCAGGTTTGGCGCCGCTTAAGGTCAGCCAGACGCGTTCAAAATCATCAAGTTTGCGCGGCACGCCAAAGCGCCGCCGAAAACGCACGCGCCCGCAAAAATCCGCCAGTCCGGCTTCCGTCCAGAGACATGGCATTTTGATGGTCTGACCTGGAGATGACGAGTCAGCCATCGACTCTCCTCGGACGTTCGGTTGCCTGGGCGGCGAGGTCGGGAATTCGCACTGCCAGGGGCCGCGCAGTCGAATGCGATGCGGGTACATGGGGTCAGCCTCGCGCGGCACTGGACAATGCTTGTCTGAGAAGATGCGAGTAGTCGGCGTAGGGAGTTTGGTCCGGCGCTCCCTGCGCGTGCAGATATTGGCTGCGCGCCGGGTCGGCGCCCAGCATGATGATGCTGCTCGAAACGGTACCGCCCGTTTTG